>NZ_JBFNXQ010000025.1:0-53413 GCF_041018925.1 Geodermatophilus maliterrae | reverse complement strand
CCAGCAGCGGCACCGCGGCCAGGCCGGTCACCAGCGCGGCGACGGCCGTGGCGACGCCGGCCGCGCGGTCGGTGCCCTGGACGGCGGCGGTGGCGGCCAGCAGCCCGCTGACCAGGACCGCCCAGACCATCAGCGCCGAGCCGGCGCGGCGGGCGGCTGCGGCAGCGCCTGAGCCAGGGTGGTTCCGGCCGGGGGAGTCCCGGGGTAGGAGCCGGGCGTGAGCGGACACGTCTTCGTCGTCGGCGCCGATCTGACCCGCCTGGTCTGCGACGACGTCCTCGTGCCCACCGGCCGCAGCCTGCGGGTGGCCGGCAGCTGGCGGGACCTGCTGCCCGACGACCTGGTCACCGACGAGGACGCCGAGGGCGTCTGCGTCGACCTCGCCTGGTCGGGCGCCGAGCGGGTGGTGGAGGTCCCCGGGACGGGCGACCCGCGGGTCTGGCTGCTGGACACCGTCGACGACTGCGGCCGCGGCCTGGACTGGCTGCTCGACGGCGCCCGTGAGGCCCTGGCCGCCGTCGCCCGCCGGGAGGTCGGCGAGCCGGTGCACGGGCGGGCGCGGCGGCTGGTGGGCCTGCCGGCCCTGGGCACCGGCTGGGGCGGGGCCGCCGGGCGCCGGGGCGACCTGCTGCAGCAGCTGCTGCCGGTGCTGCGGGACGCGGCCGCCGAGCACGGCTTCGACGTGGCCCTGGTGCTGCGCGGGCCCAGCGACCTGGCCGCCGCCCAGCGGATCCGCCGCGGCACGGCCGGCTGGGACCTGCCCGACCCGCTGCGGGCGCTGGCCGAGCAGCTGGGGGAGCGGGCGCGACGGGGGCAGCTGGCGCTGTTCATCGGCGCCGGCGTCAGCGCGGCGGCGGGGCTGCCCACGTGGGAGCAGCTGCTCGACGAGCTGGCCGGGCGCTCGGGGCTGGACGGGGACCTGCGCGCCGGGCTGTCCCAGCTGCCGCCGCAGGACTCCGCGGCGCTGCTGGCCCGCGAGCTGGGGCGCGAACGGCTCGAGGAGTTCGTCCAGGAGCGGTTCGGTCCCGGCCCCTACGCGCTGGCGCACGCCCTGATCGCCGACCTGCCGGTGCAGGAGTTCGTGACGACGAACTACGACCCGCTGGTCGAGCTGGCCGCCGCCGACATCGGCCGCGAGCTGTCGGTGCTGCCCTACGACGAGGCGCAGCCGGGCCGGCCGTGGCTGCTCAAGCTGCACGGCGACGCCGCGCACCCGGCCAGCGTCGTCCTGACCCGCGAGGAGTACCTCCAACTGGGCGACTCGCGGGCGGCGCTCGCCGGTGTCCTGCACTCGCTGCTGCTCACCCGGCACGTGCTCTTCGTCGGCACCTCGATGCTCGACGACGACCTGATCCGCATCGCCCACCAGGTGCGCAGCGCCGTCAACGGGCCCGGCCGCGAGCCGCGCCACCGGTCGGGCACCGTGCTGGCGCTGCGCGAGGACCCCGCCCGCAGCCGGCTGTGGGAGCAGGATGTCGAGACGGTCGCGATGTCGCGCGGCGACACCCCGGCCGCCGAGGCCGCCCGGCGGCTGGAGGTCCTGCTCGACCTCATCGGCTGCCTGTCCACCCCGCCCACCGGCTACCTGCTCGACCCCGCCTACCGCGGGATGCTCGACGAGGAGGAGCGCGGGCTGGCCGAGGCGCTGCAGGCCGTCGCCGCCCGGGTGCCCGAGGGGTCGGCGACGACGTCGGCGGCCGGGGAGGTCGCCGGGCTGCTGCGCCGGCTCGGGCACGGCCGCTCGGCCGGCCGCCGTGACGACCGGCCGGGGGAGGAGTGGTCCGGCGACGGGCCGGCCGACGCCGCCACCGAGCCGTGCGACGACCGGCTGCAGCAGCAGCGGCCCGGCTGAGCGGTCGCCGCGACGGGGTTGCCGTCCGACCTGGCGGGAAAGGCCCCTCCATGCGCCTGGAGAACGGCCTCGCCCTGCTGACCAAGGGGTACGCCTGGATGCCCGACCTGCGCCGCGCCCGCGGCCTGCGCGCGGCCGGCACCCTGCTCGGCGGCCTGCCCGCGGTCGGCATCGAGGGTCCCGAGGCGGCGCGGTTCCTCTACGACGAGGACCACGTGCACCGCTCGCACGCCATCCCCGAGCCGGTGCAGGGGACGCTGTTCGGCAAGGGTGCGGTGCACACGCTCGACGGCGAGGCCCACCGGGTGCGCAAGGCGATGTTCGTCTCGGTGCTCATGGACCCCGCCGCCATCGAGGCCCTCGTGCGGCGGGCGTGCGCGGACTGGGACACCGCCGCGCGGGACTGGGAGACCCGGCCGGAGGTCGTGCTGTTCGACGAGTCGGCGCAGGTCATCGCCGGCGCGGTCACCCGGTGGGCCGGCGTCCCCCTCGCGCAGGACGAGGTGCCGGCGCTGGCCCGCGACCTGCTCGCGATGGTCGACGGCTTCGCCACCGGCGGCCCCCGGCACTGGCGGGCGCGGCGGGCGCGTGGCCGCCGCGAGGAGTGGCTGGCGCGGATCGTCGGGCAGGTCCGCGCGGGGGAGGACGTCGCGCCGCCGGGTTCGGTGCTGCAGGTGGTGGCCGGGCACCGCGACGCCGACGGCGGGCTGCTCGACCCGCGCGTGGCGGCCGTCGAGCTGCTCAACGTCATCCGCCCGACCACCGCCGTCGCCTGGTTCATGGCCTTCTCCGGGCACGCGCTGGCCCGGTGGCCGGAGCACCGCTCGCGGCTGGCCGGCACCGACGCCGTGTTCGCCGAGGCCTGGGCGCACGAGGTGCGCCGCTTCTACCCGTTCGCTCCGTTCATCGGCGGCCGCGCGCCGCAGCGGCTCGAGTTCGAGGGACGGACGATCCCGCGCAACTCCATGGTGCTGCTCGACATCTACGGCCAGAACCACGACCCGGACCTGTGGGAGGACCCCTACGCCTTCCGGCCCGAGCGCTTCCTCGGCCGGGAGATCGGCGAGTTCGACCTGGTCCCCCAGGGCGGCGGCGACCCGCGGACCAACCACCGCTGCCCGGGCGAGCAGATCACCGTCGCGCTGCTGGCCGCGCTGGCCCCGCAGCTGGCCCGGATGCCGTTCGAGATCCCCGCCGACCAGGACCTGTCGATCTCGCTGCGCCGGATCCCGGCCCGCCCGGCCAGCGGCGTCGTCCTCCGGCCCACCAGGCGCTGAAGCCCGGGGCGGCAGAGGCCCCGGCGGTCCTCGTGCTCTGCCGCCGGTGCGGACCAGAGCACGAGGACGGGGGGAGATCCTCCCCGGCTCCCTCGTGCTCTGCCCCCGGTGCGGACCAGAGCACGAGGACGCCCGGCCCTCCTGCAGGGGCCCGCCGCGAGCGTGCGAACGGGGCAGGAGGGTCCTCCGTCAGGCCGCGGCGGTCTCCAGCCGGGACAGCACCGCCGGCAGTGGCCCGGGGGCGAGCACGACCAGCCGCTGGGTGGCTCGGGTGAGCGCGACGTAGAGGTCGTTGACCCCGCGCACACCCTCGTCGAGCACCCCCTGCGGGTCGACGACGACCACCGAGTCGAACTCCAGGCCCTTGGCCTCGCCCGGGGTCAGCACGACCGGACCGAGCGAGGAGTCCGCGCCGGGGCCGGACTGCACGTCGGGTCGCAGCTCACCCAGCGCCGCGACGACGTCGGCCACCCGGCTCGGCGGCACGAGCACCGCCGTCGTCCCCTCGTCACCGGCCAGCTCCGCGGCCACCGACGCCACCCGCCCGGGCAGCCGCGCCGACCCGGTCGTCTCGGCCACCGGCGGCGTCCCCCCGGTGCGCACCGAGCGCGGTGGCCGGGCGTCCGAGCCGCCGGCGTCCAGCACGTCGGCGGCGACCTCCATGATCTCGGCCGGCGTCCGGTAGTTGACCGTCAGCTCCTCCAGCCGCCAGGCGTCGCCGACGTGCGGGCGCAGCACGGCGTCCCAGCGGTCCGCGCCGGCCAGGCTGCCGGTCTGCGCCACGTCGCCGACCACGGTCATCGACCGGGTGGGGCAGCGGCGCACCAGCAGCCGCCAGGCCATCGGCGAGAGCTCCTGCGCCTCGTCGACGACCACGTGCCCGAAGGTCCAGGTGCGGTCGGCGGCGGCCCGCTCGGCGGTGGTGCGCAGGTCCAGCTCGCGGTGCCGGTCGGCCAGGTCCTCGGCCGACAGCAGGTCGCCGGCGCTGAGCACCTCGGCCTCCAGGTGCTCGTCCTCGAGGTCCACCGAGCGTGAGCCGTGCAGCACGTCGAGCGTCTCCTGCGCCCGGGCCAGCGCCCGCCGGCGGTCGCGGTCGGCGCGGGCCCGCTGGGCGCTGTCGTCGAAGCCGAGCAGCTCCTCGGCCTCCTCGAGCAGGGGGACGTCGGCCGGCGTCCAGGCTGCCGGGGACGCGGCGCTCCCGCGCGGGCGGTGCAGCAGCGCCCGGTCGGCGTCCGACCAGCCGGGGGTGGCCGCCGCGATGCGGGCCGGGTTGGCGTAGAGGTCGGTCAGCAGCCGCTCGGGGGTGAGCACCGGCCACAGCTGCGCCAGCAGCGACCGGACGCCGGGCTCCTCGGCCACCTCGCGGCGCAGCGCGGCGACGTCCTCCCGGTCGAACAGGTCGCGGCCGACGTCGATCCCCGCGCCGATGCGCTCGGCGTAGCGGCGGGTGAGCAGGTCGACCACCCGCCGGACGAACACCGGCCGGGCCAGGTTGTGCAGCGGGTCGGCACGGCGCGCGGCGTTCCGCGCCCGGCTGACGTCGACCGGGCGCAGCCGCAGCGCGAACCCGTCGACGACGACCTCCCGCGGTGCGTCGGGCACGACCTGCCGGTCGGCGATCGCGGCGCGCAGCACGTCGACCATCTCCAGCCGGCCCTTGACCGCGGCCGCCTCCGGTGACTCCTCCCCCCGGGCGTCGAGGCCCGGCCGCAGCTGGCCGAGCCCGGCGAGCAGCACGCCGGTCTCGCCCAGGGAGGGCAGCACGTCGGCGATGTAGCGCAGGAAGGTCGGCGTCGGGCCGACCACGAGCAGGCCGCGCCGGGCCAGCCGCTCGCGGTGCGTGTACAGCAGGTAGGCCGCGCGGTGCAGCGCCACCGCCGTCTTGCCGGTGCCCGGCCCGCCCTGGACGACCAGCACGCCGCGGTCGTCGGCGCGGATCACCCGGTCCTGCTCGGCCTGGATGGTCCGGACGATGTCGGTCATCCGCCCGGTGCGGGAGGCGTCCAGGGCGGCCAGCAGGGCCGCCTCGCCGGTGAGCCCGGACCCGGCGACCCCGTCGGTGAGCACCTCGTCGTCGAGCCGGACGACGGTGCGTCCGCGGGTGCGGATGTGCCGGCGCCGCTCGATGCCCAGCGGGTGCACCGGGGTGGCCGTGTAGAAGGGCCGGGCCGCGGGCGCCCGCCAGTCGACCAGCGCGGGGTCGCTCGCGGCGTCGTCGGCGGGCAGGCCGATCCGGCCGATGTAGAGGGGGCCGTCAGCGAGACGGTCGATGCGGCCCACGCACAGGCCCGCCTCGGCGGCGTCGAGGGCGGTGACCCGCTCGGTCTGGAACCGCACGGTGGCGTCGCGCTCCTGCAGCGCCTGCGGGTCGACCGCCGGCCAGGTGATGGCCTGGCGCAGCCGCCGGGTGGCCAGCTCCCGGGCGGCGTCGAGCCGGGTGTAGAGGTCGGTGACGTAGTGCTGCTCGCGGGTGAGCTCGGGGTGGGGGACGACGTCGGACCGGGTCGTCGGCAATGCACGTCCTCTGCTAGAATGGTCGTCAGTTCTCTTCTGCCGCCATTTTCGCACCATTCTCGGCGCGTGCGGCAATCGACCATCCTGCGCCATTCCGGGCCCCGCTGTCACCTCCTCCCGGCGTGCGCCGCGTCTCGCGCAGGCAGGCGTCGAGCGCCGCGGCCAGCTCGGCCGGCCGGCTGAGGGCGGCCAGGTGGCCGCCGGGCACCTCGTCGACGTCGAGACCCAGCCGCTCGCGGGCCACCCGCCGCTGCAGTGCCAGGGGGAAGAACCGGTCGTCGCGGCCGGCCAGCACCCGGGTGGGCACGGCCGGCCAGGCGGCGAGTGGCCACGGCTCGGTGAACGGGGTGCCCGACTGGTCCCCGGACTGCGCGGCGGCCGCGGCCCACACCTCCGCCGGGACGTCGTGCGAGAAGTCGGACTCGACGTCGTCGTCCGCGGGGCGGCCCTGCTCCCGCGCGTACGCCGCGCGGGCCCCGGCCTGGTCGACCGCCTCCCACCACTGGGCGCCGGTCTCCCCGGGCCGCGGCACCATCGCGTTGAGCAGGACCACCAGCCGCACCGGCCGGCGGGCGGCGACCAGCGGTGCGGTCAGCCCGCCCATCGACTGCCCCACGACCACGACGTCGCCGGCCGGCGGGCCGCCGTCGGCGCCCGCCGCCTCCAGGGCGGCGAGCGCCACGTCGGTGTAGGTGCGCAGGCCCGCGGCGTCGTCGCCGGCCGGCAGGTCCACGGCGACCGCCCGGTGCCCGCGCCGCTCGAGCTCGGGCACCAGCCGGTGCCAGTACCAGGCGCGCCCGCCGGCGCCGGGGACCAGGAGGAAGGTGGTGTCCACCTCCTCCTGACCGTCCGGCGGTCCGGGACTCATCGGCGGGCGCCGGTCAGAACAGCGTGCGCAGCGCCTCGGCGACCAGGGCCCCCGGCTCGTCGTCCATCTGCGCGGGGACCGCCGGCTCCCCACCGGTCAGGGAGAGGATGCCGCTGTCGACGACGGCCTCGTCCGAGGCGAGGCCGTAGCCGTACTCGACGGTGGTCTCCCAGTAGAGCCAGCCGTCGGCCTCGGCGAAGACGTAGCTCACCGACGCGTACCCGTGGGACGTCGAGGTCGCGGGCTCCGACCAGTCGGCGTAGCCGTCGTCGTCGGTGTCGTAGGCCACCACGTCGACGAGGCCGTCGCGGTCGGAGTCGGCGCCCCACACGTCCGGCAGCGCGTTGTGGGTCGTGTCCACGCCGACCTCCTCGACGTAGCCGTCCTCGTCGCTGTCGAAGGCGAAGGTGTCGGCCCAGCCGTCGAGGTCGGTGTCGACGGCGACCTGCTCGACGAGGCCGTTCTCGTCCCAGTCGATCGCCCAGGTGTCCTCGTAGCCGTCGCCGCTGTCGTCGAAGGCGTAGGCGTCGTGGTAGCCGTTGGAGTCGGTGTCGTAGGCGTTGTAGGCGTACGGGTCGGCCGACGCGGTGCCGGCGGTGGCGACCACCGTGGCGAGCGCGGCCACGGGGACACCGGTGCGCAGCAGGGTGCGGGTGAGGCGGGTGCGGGTCATGGCGGGGTGCCTTCCTCGGTCGGGAGCCGTCCTCGGCTCGCTGCGGGGACGCTCCCGCGCGCCACCTGTGCGCCACTGGGATCCGTCTTGGACGCCGGCTTGCAGACCGCCTGCGGCGCCGGACCGACGCCGGTGCCCGCGGGACCCCGGTCACGGGCCGGCGCCTGCCCGCAACCCGGATGTCATCGAGACGTCATGACGCGTGACTACCGTCGGGGGCTCACCCGGACGACAGGGAGAGCCATGAGCACCACCACGACCGAGCGGACCACGGACCGGATGACCTGGACCTGCCCCAACTGCCGCGTCGAGACCACCACGGCCAAGAAGCGCTGCACCGACTGCGGCACGTCCCGCTGGTGACCGCCCGCTCCGGGCCCCCTGCAGGGTCCCGCCGCGGCCCCGTCCCGGGGCCCGCCCCGAGCCTGCGAGGGGTGGGGAGGACGGGGTCCTTCCACGGTGGGGGGTAGGGGGTCCTTCTTCAAGCCGCCGGCGGGGCGCCCCGCAGCCGCACCACGGCCGCACGGTGGCGGCCGCGGCCGACCAGCCGCCACAGCACCCGCGTCCCCCGGCCCACACCCGCGAGCAGCCGCGCCCGCTCGGCGGGGGACGCGTCCTCCAGCGCCAGTCCCAGCACGAGCAGCCGCTCCCGTCCGGACAGCCCCGGCCGTGCGGCGCGGGTGATCGCCGTCCAGGCCGCGGCCGGCAGGCAGGCCGCCACCCGGGGGAGCAGGTCGCGCTCCTCGGCCGCGGTGTGCACCTCGACGGCCGCGGCGAGGTCGAGGCACGCCAGGGCGAAGGCGTCGCGCGCCCGTGGCGACCGCGCCACCGCCCACTGCCGCCCCGAGGTGCCCACGCCGCGCAGCGCCGCGTCGACGACGGCGCAGCGCGCGTCCCACCCGTCCAGCAGGGCCCGCGTGGTCGCGGCGGCGTCCGCAGGCAGCGCGTGCAGCAGTGCCGGCCACAGCAGCTCCCGCTCGAGGGCGAGGTGGGTCCGCAGCACCCGGCCGAGCAGGTCGGCGTGGCGGGTCAGCATCGCGGTGCGGGCCGCCTCGTCCGGCGGCGCCCAGGTGACGAGGTCGGCCAGCAGCGGCAGCTCCCGGCGGAGCAGCCGGTGCACGACGAGCTGGTGGTCGACGGCCCGCGACGCCGGGACGGGGGGCGGATCGGGGCGAGGCGCGACGGCGGTGCGGCGACGGACCACGGTGACGCTCACGGGACACCTCGGGTGGTGCTGGGCCGGCCCGGTACGACGGCAGCGTAGGGACGCCGGCTGCGGCCCGACAGGGGTCCCGGCGCGGTTCCGACTCCGACGCGGGTGCTCCCGGGCGGCGACAGGGACGGCGCCGTCCGTTACGTTCGGAGCGTGAGCGCCATCACGCGGAACTGTGTGCGCGTGAGCGGCCCGGAGGCCGGCCGGCCGATGCTGTTCGCCCACGGGTTCGGCTGCGACCAGACCATGTGGCGGGCCGTCGCGCCCGGCTTCGCCGCCGACCACCGGGTGGTCACCTTCGACCACGTGGGCTCCGGCGGCTCCCGGATCTCGGCCTACGACCCGCAGCGCTACGGCTCGCTGCGCGGCTACGCCGACGACGTCGTCGAGATCTGCCGGGCGCTGGAGCTGACCGACGTCGTCTTCGTCGGCCACTCGGTGAGCGCGATGATGGGCGTCCTCGCCGTCGCGCAGGCGCCGGAGCTGTTCGGCGCGCTGGTCATGGTCGGCCCCAGTCCCCGCTACGTCGACGAGGAGGGCTACACCGGCGGCTTCTCCCGCGCGGACGTCGCCGCGCTGCTGGACTCCCTCGACAGCAACCCCCTGCAATGGTCGGCGGCGCTGGCGCCGGTGGTCGCGGGCCCCGGCAACGCCGAGGTGGCCGAGGAGCTGGCCGAGAGCTTCTGCCGCACCGACCCCACGGTGGCCCGCCAGTTCGCACGGGTCACCTTCCTGTCCGACAACCGCGGCGACCTGCCCGGGGTCGGTGTCCCGACGCTGGTCCTGCAGTGCAGCCAGGACGCCATCGCCCCCGAGGTCGTGGGCCGCTACGTGCACGAGCACGTGCCCGGCAGCGTCTTCACCCAGCTGTCGGCCACCGGGCACTGCCCGCACCTGTCGGCGCCGGAGGAGACCACGGCGGCCATCCGTGCCTTCCTCCGCCGCATCGAGAGCTGACCGGGCCGGCCGGCATGGACCGCGCGGAGAACGAGCCCCGCGACGAGGGGCTGGCCCGGCTGCTCGAGGAGGACCCCGCCGACCTCTACGAGAACGCGCCCTGCGGCTACCTCTCGATGGTCCCCGACGGCCGCGTGGTCAAGGTCAACGGCACCTTCTGCGCCTGGACCGGACGGCACCCCGACGACGTGCGCGGCCGGCGGCTGCCCGACCTGCTCAGCGCCGGCGGCCGCGTGTTCTACGAGACCCACCTCGCGCCGCTGCTGCGGCTGCAGGGGGCGGTGCGGGAGGTGGCGCTCGACGTCGTCCGCGCCGACGGCTCGGTGCTGCCCTGCCTGGTCAACGCCGTGGAGGTCCGTGACGCCGAGGGGCAGCCGGTGCTGGTGCGCGCCACGGTCTTCGAGGCGACGTCGCGACGGCGCTACGAGCGGGCGCTGCTGAGCGCGCAGCGGGCCGCCGCCGACTCCGAGGCCCGGGCGCGCACGCTGCAGCAGGTGGTGTCCGAGCTCGCCGCCGCGGCCTCGGCCGAGCAGGTCGCCGACGTGGTGGTGCGCCGCGCGCGGTCGGCGGTCGAGGCCGGCGGCGCCGGGTTGTGGCTGGCCGACCCCGTCCCGGGTAAGCGGGTCGAGGGGCAGCCGGTCCCGGTCACCCTCGCGGCCGCCGACGGGCTGTCGGCCGAGCTGCTCGCCGAGCTGGCCACGGCGGCACCGGCGGGAGCGGAGCTGGTGCGCAGCGGCGGGGTGCGGGCGGCACCGGTCGGGCCGGAGCTGCGGCAGCGCTGGCCGGGGCTGGCCGCGACCATGACCGAGGCCGGGCAGGAGGCGCTCGTCGTCGTCCCGGTGTCGGCCGCCGACGACCGGCACCTGGGCGCCCTGGTCCTCGTCCTCGGGGTCACCGACGACAGCGAGCTGATCAGCCTCTCCGAGCCCGGCACCCGGGGCGCGCTGTCGCCGGCCGACGCCGAGCTGCTGGCCACCCTCGGCCGCCAGGCCGGGCAGGCGCTGGAGCGGATCCGGCTGTACGAGGAGACGGTGCGGCAGGCGGCCCGCTCGGCGTTCCTGCTGGACGCCGCCCGGCTGCTGGCCGCGCCGCGCGAGGTCGGGGAGACCGTCGAGCACCTGGCCGAGCTGGCGGTGCAGCAGCTGGCCGACGTCTGCGTCATCGACCTCGTGACCGAGCGCGGACTGGTCGCGCCGGTGGTGGCGCACGCCGACCCGGCCCGCCGGCACCTGGTCGAGCAGCTGCGCGACGAGCACCTGCCGCGCCGCGACGGCAGCCACCCGAGCGTCCGGGCCATGGTCGAGCACCGCACGATCTGGGCGCGGGGGGTCGACCCGGCCCTGATGGAGCTGCTGAGCACCTCCCCGGCGCACCTGGAGGTCACCCGGGCGCTCGAGCTCGCCGACCTCATCTGCGTGCCCCTGATGGTCGAGGGCCGGCCGCTCGGGGTCATCTCGCTGGGCGCCGACGCCCGCCGCGGCCGGTTCACCGAGGCCGACGTCGAGACCGCCGAGCAGCTGGCGCTGCAGATGTCGCAGGGCATGGACGTCGCCCAGCGCTTCGAGCTCGAGTCGCGCACCTCCCACACCCTGCAGGGCAGCCTGCTCCCGCCGGACCCGCCCGAGGTGCCCGGGCTGGCGCTGGCCGTGCGGTACCTGCCGGGCAGCCGCGGCGCCGACGTCGGCGGGGACTTCTACGACGTCGTCCCGCTACCCGGCGGCACCGACGTCGCGCTCGCCGTCGGTGACGTCGTCGGCCACGACGTCACGGCCGCCGCGACGATGGGCCAGCTGCGCAGCGTGCACCGGGCGCTGCTGGTCGACCGGCCGAGGCCCGGGGCGCTGGTCGAGCGGCTGCACGACAGCTGGCCGCTGCTCGGGCTGCCGCGGATGGCCACCGCGCTGTTCGCCACGCTGCGCCCGTCGACCGGCGAGCTGCGGATCGCCTCGGCCGGGCACCTGCCGCCGCTGCTGGTGACCGGCGGGCGTGCGGGGCTGCTGCCGGTGTCCCCGGGCCGCGTCCTCGGGGCGCCGCCCGGCCCGGCGCCGGAGTGGTCGGGCCGGCTGCCGGCCGGCGCGTCGCTGGTGCTGTTCACCGACGGGCTCGTGGAGAGCCGCACCGCCGACCTCGACGCGGGGCTCGACCGGCTGCGCGCGGTCGCGGAGGAGGTGGCGGCGGAGGCACAGGGGCCGGTGGACCCGGACGTGCTGTGCGACCGGCTGCTGGCCGTCCTCACCGGCCCGCGCCGGGCCGACGACGTGGCGCTGCTGGTGCTCACCCGCCTGTGCGGCACGGCAGGGGACGGGACGGGGGCGGACGACGTCGCCGTGCTCGACCCGGCCCCGGGCCCGGCCGGCCCCGCGGTCGTCCCCGCGCCCGACCCCGACCTGGCCGACGCGCTCGACGGGGCCGGCGGCGACGTCACCGTCTCCGGCGACGCGATGCGCTGGTCACCCGCGCGGGTGGAGCCGCCGGCGCCCGCGGTCGGCTTCACGGGGCTCGACGTCGCGGCGGGGCTGGGGATGGCGCTCGGGCTGGACCCCGCGTCGGTGCGCCGGCTGGTGTCCGGGGCGCTGCACCGGCTCTCGGGCGTGGCCGGTGACGTCGTCGGGGAGCTGCGGCAGCTGGCCCGCGACGTCCGGCCCGGCGACGACGAGGACCGCTGACGCCGTCCCCTGAGGAGACCGGCGGGCGGGCGACCTGTACAACCGACGCAGGAGAACTGCCACGCCGACGTGGGGACGGATCCGGTATGACCAGCAACCAGTTGACCCTGGCGCCCGCGCCACCCTCGGCGGCCGCCGAGCAGGTCCGGCTCGAGGTGCGGCAGTTCCTGGCCGAGGAGCTGGCCGCCGGGAGCTTCAGCACGCACGTGGACACCTGGCTGTCCGGTGTGGACCCCGAGTTCTCGAGGAAGCTCGGCGCCCGCGGCTGGCTGGGGATGACCTGGCCCAAGCAGTACGGCGGGCACGAGCGCACGGCGATGGAGCGCTACGCCGTCACCGAGGAGCTGCTGGCCGCCGGCGCGCCGGTGGCCGCGCACTGGATCGCCGACCGGCAGTCCGGGCCGAACCTGCTCCGCTACGGCACCGAGGAGCAGCGCAAGGAGATCCTCCCGCGCATCGCCGCCGGGGAGTGCTACTTCGTCATCGGCATGAGCGAGCCCGACAGCGGCTCCGACCTGGCCTCCATCCGCACGCGGGCGACCCGGAAGGCCGACGGCGACTTCGTGGTCACCGGCGCCAAGGTGTGGACGAGCAACGCGCACCACTCCCACTACGGGATCGTGCTGGTGCGCACCGGCCCGCCCGGCGAGGGCCCGCGCGGCAAGCACCAGGGCCTCACCCAGCTGCTGGTCGACCTGTCGCTGCCGGGCATCACCATCAACCCGATCCGCATCCTCGACGGCGGCCACCACTTCAACGAGGTCGTGTTCGACGACGTGGTCGTCCCCGGCGACATGCTGCTGGGCACCGAGGGCGCCGGCTGGCACCAGGTGACCGCGGAGCTGGCCTTCGAGCGCTCCGGCCCCGAGCGGTTCCTCTCCACCTGGCCGCTGCTCGCCGAGTTCGGCCGCCGCGCCGCGTCCACCGGCGACCCCGCCCAGCTGGCCACCCTGGGCCGGCTGTCGGCGCGGGCGCTGGCGCTGCGGCAGCTGTCCCTGCGGATCGCCGCGGCGCTGGACCGCGGGGAGCTGCCCGACATCCCGGCCGCGCTGGTCAAGGACGTGGGGACGACGTTCGAGCAGGACGTCGTCGACGAGGTGCGCCGGGTGGTCGACGTCGTCCCGTCGCTGGACAGCCCCGACCCGCTGGGCCGGGCGCTGGCCGAGGCGCAGCTGCACGCGCCGGGCTACACGCTGCGCGGCGGGACCAACGAGATCCTGCGCGGGATCGTGGCACGAGGGCTGGGACTGCGATGAGCGATCAGGACCTGGTGGTCGAGACCGTCCGGGACATCCTCACCGGGCACGAGCCGCTGCTGCTCTCGGCCGAGCGGCCGTGGGACGAGGGCCTGTGGACGGCGCTGGCCGAGGCCGGGCTGACCGGGGTCGGCCTGCCCGAGGAGGCCGGCGGCTCCGGCGGCGAGCTCGCCGACGCCGTCGCCGTGGTGCGCACGCTGGCCGCCGGCGCCGGGGCGGTGCCCGTGGCCGAGCAGCTGCTCGTGGCCGCGCCGGCGCTGCTGGCCGCCGACCTCGACCTGCCCTCGCCGGAGGAGCCGCTGACGATCGCGGTCGACGGCGCGGTCACCGCCGAGCCGTCCGACGACGGCGACGGCCCGGGCCGGTTCACCCTCACCGGCACCGCCGTCGACGTCCCCTGGGCCGGCGTCGCCCGGCACGTCGCGGTGCTCGCCGCCCCGCCGGCCGGCATCGAGGGCGCGGTGCTCGCCGTGGTCGACGTCTCGGGACTGGGCGCCTCGCGGGCGGTCAACCTGGCCGGCGAGCCGCGCGGGTCGCTGGTCCTCGACGGTGTCGGCGTCTCCGGGGCACTGCTGGGCCCGGCACAGGCGGACACGGTGCGCGCCCGGTACGCGCTGGCGCGGGCGGTGCAGATCTCGGCGGCGCTCGAGCAGGTGCTGGCCTGGACGGTGCAGTACGCCGGCGAACGCGTGCAGTTCGGCCGGCCGCTGGGCAAGTTCCAGGCCATCCAGATGGAGCTCGCGCAGATGGCCGGCGAGGTCACCTCGACCGCCGCGCTGGTCGACGCCGCCGTCCAGGCGCTCGACCGCGGCGAGGACACCGTCGTGCTGGCCGCCGCGGCCGCCAAGGTGCGCGCCGGGGCCGCCGTCGAGGTGGTCGCCAAGCTGGCCCACCAGGTGCACGGCGCGATCGGCTTCACCCAGGAGCACCGGCTGCACCACCTCACCCGCCGCTGCTGGTCCTGGCGGGACGAGGGCGGCACCGAGCTGATGTGGTCGCGGGCGCTGGGCGCGGGCCTGGTCGCCGCCGGCGGCGACGACCTCTGGCCGGCGCTGACCCGCGTCGTGTGAGCACCCCGGCCCGGCCGGCCCCCGGGGCCCGGCCGGGCCGCGCGCCCTCAGACCATCTCGGGGATGCGCAGGTGGGCGAGCACCAGGTCGAACTCGTCGTGGTCGGTGATCTCGAGCCGCATGAGGCGGGCGAAGTCGTCGCGGCTGGCCCGGGCGTGGGTGCGCGAGGCCTCCATGCACTCGCGGTCCTCGAAGGTCACCGCGGACGCGGACCGGCCGGTGGCGCGGTCGATCATGAGGCTCACGCTGCAGAAGCCGCCGTAGTCCTCCATCCGCGGCACCATCACCGCCCGGTAGGCGTCGAGGACCCGGTCGACGTCGGCGGGGTCGCACCGGCTCCAGGTGACCCGGGTGCAGGCGCCCGACGGCGCCTCGGAGCGGCGGTGCATGACGGCGACCTCCCACTCCTGCACCTCCGGGGGGCCGCCGAAGATGCTCCCGGCACGCTCCCGCAGGCCCCGGACGCCCTCGTCGCTGGCCCGCATCGACTCGGCGTCGCGCCAGGACGAGGTGACGATGCAGCGTCCGCTCTCCCGGTCGGCCAGCATCGACAGGCCCACGCAGCCGGGCATCTCCGTGACGGCCGGCATGACCTCGTCACAGACATAGGCGATGCCGTCGTCGACGGTCATGGGTGTGCCGTTGATCGTGGTCGAGCGTGCGTACATGCCTGTCCTCCTCGTCGGCCGGCGGCACCCGCGCGGCCCCGCCGCGCCCGCCAGCGTCCTCGCAGCGGCGGCCCGGGGGAAGCCCTGGCGCCCGACACGTCCGGGGCCCGGTGCGCCCCCGCCGATACTGGGGGCATGGGAACCGCCCTCGTCCTCGTCCACGACGCCGACCCCTCCCGCGGGCACCGGCTGGTCGGCAGCCTGCGCCCGGCGCTGGAGGCCCAGGGGCTCACCGTCGTCGTCGGGACGGCGGTCGGCCCCTCGCCGCTGCTGACGGCGCTGCCGGAGCCGGGCACGCTGCGCACGCTGGTGGTCATGGGCTCGGGCGCGGCCGCCCACGACGACACGGTGCCGTGGCTGGGTGCGGAGCTGGCCTACCTGCGGCGGGCGGTGGACGCCGGGACGCCGGTGCTCGGGGTCTGCTTCGGGGGGCAGGCGCTGTCGCGGGTGCTCGGCGGGGTGGTGTCCGAGGCGCCGGCGGGGGAGCACGGCTTCCTCGACGTCGAGACCCTCGATCCCGCCCTCGTGCCGGCCGGGCCGTGGTTCGAGTACCACGGCGACCGGTTCACGGTGCCGCCCGGCGCGGTCGAGGTGGCGTGGACCGACCGGGCGGTGCAGGCGTTCACGTACGGGCCGCACCTGGGCGTGCAGTTCCACCCGGAGATCGACCCGGGCGCCTTCTCCGCATGGGAGGAGACCTGGGAGCTGACCGGCCCGCCGCCTCCGGAGGCCGCCGCGCTGGTGCCCGGGCTGCGGAGGGAGATCGCGTCGCGCGCCCCCGAGGCGGCGGCGGCCTGCGCGCGGCTGGTCGAGGCGTTCCTCGCCCGGGCCTCGTCGGAGGACGAGGCCGTCGCCTGACCCAGGGGTGCCACCGCCGCGCCGGGCGGGGCAGCATGCGGGTCGTGAGCAGCGACGCACACGGACACACCCACCGGCTCGACCTCGCCGACGCCACCGTGCGGGAGTGGGACGCGACCGTGCTGGCCGCCGACCCCGAGCAGGGCATCGTGCTCGACCGGTCGGCGTTCTACCCGGGCGGCGGCGGGCAGCCGCCGGACGAGGGTGTGCTGCTGTGGGGCGGCGTCCGCACCCGCATCGCCGGCACCCGCAAGGGCGACGAGCTGTACCTGATCCCGGTCGAGGGCGACCCCGTGCCGCCGCCGGGCACCGCCGTCCGAGGTGCGCTGGACGACGAGCGGCGCACCCAGCTGATGCGCACCCACTCGGGTCTGCACGTGCTCACCGGGGTCGTCTTCCGCGACTTCGGTGCGCTGGTGACCGGGGGCAACATGGAGCCGCTGACCGCGCGCATGGACTTCGACCTCGCCGAGGTGCCGGCCGACTTCAAGGACCGGGTCGCCGAGGCGGTGAACGTCGAGATCGCCGCCGACCGGCCGATCGAGGTCAGGACGCTGCCGCGCGACGAGGCGTTCGCCATCCCGGACGTCATCCGGACGGCGACGAACCTGCTGCCGCCGGACATCGAGGTGGTGCGGATCGTCGACATCGTCGGTCTCGACACCCAGGCCGACGGCGGGACGCACGTGGCCTCCACGGCGATGGTCGGCCGGGTCGAGGTGGTCAAGATGGAGAACAAGGGCCGCGGCTTCCGGCGGCTCCGGGTGCGGATCGTCTGAGTGCTGCGGACGCCGTTCCGTCTCCGCTGGTCCCGTTCTCTCGTCGTTCCGCAGGCGGGTCCGCCGGGGCGCCCCTAGCCTGGGGCCGTGCAGGGGAACGACTCGGCACGGACGGCTGCGGGCTCCGCGGCCACTGCCCGCTGCGTTCCTCGTGCCCTCCTGCTCGCGGTCCTGGTGGGCTGCCTCTACGCCCTGCTCTCGGTCCTGTCCGGGACCGCGCGTGCCCACGACGGTGACGACCCGCCGGGTGTCGTCCCCGAGGTCGTCGACGCCGGACCCGCACCGGTGGCGGACGTCGCACTCCCCGAGGTCGTGGCGCCCGTCGAGACGCGAACGGAGACGGAGACGGTCGTCGAGGCGGCCACCGAACCGGTGGACCACGAGGTGGCCCACGTGGTGGAGGTCGTGCCCCGGGTGGACGACGAGGTGAACCCCGTGGTGGAGGTCGTCCCCCCGGCGGTCGACGAGGTCGTCGAGGTCGTCGAGGTCGTCGAGCCGGTCGTCGAGCCGGTCGCGCCGCCTGCTGCCGCACCCGTCGGCCCACCGGTCGACCGGCCCGTGGTCCCGCCGGTGGTCGAGCCGGTGGTCGACGAGGTCGTCGAGCCGGTCGCGCCGCCTGCTGCCGCACTCGTCGGCCCACCGGTCGACCGGCCGGTCGACCCGCCGGTGGTGGGCGGGGTGGTGCCGCCGGACGAGAGCGTTGCCGCGGGAACGTCGGATCCGGCGGTCGAGCCGGTGGTCCTCGTGGTCCCCCCGGCCGTCGGCGAGCCTGCGGGGACACCTGAGCTCGACGTCGACGTCGTGCACCCAGCGGTCCACGTGGCGGCCCCGGTGACCGCGCGCGTCGTCGAGGTCGAGACCCCGGTGGCGAGGCCGTTGCCCGACCGCGGGCCGCCGGTCGTCACCCCGGTGGCCCCGCCGCCGTTGGTCGACGGGGTCCGGCCGTTGGCCGAACACGTCGTCCCGGCGCCCCGGCAGGTGCGAGGCCCCGTCCCGTCTGACGTCGAGGCCGTCGCCCCCGCGACCGAGCCGGCGGTCGAGGTCGTCGCTCCGGTGCGCGAGGTTCCCGTCCCCCCGGTTGGGACGACCGGCCCGGTGGTCGAGCCGGTCGTCGATGCGCCCGTCCCGGTGGTCGACGTCCCGGCTCCCGGGAGCGACGTGGTCGCCGACGCCCCGCCCGCCGCCGTGCCGTCACCCGAGCCGGTGGCCGGGGACGTGGCCCCGGGAGTCGAGCCGGCTTCCGGGACGGCGTCCCCCGTCGACGAGCCGGTGGCCGAGCACGCGACCCCGGGAGTCGAGCCGGCTTCCGGGACGGCGTCCCCCGTCGACGAGCCGGTGGCCGAGCACGCGGCCCCGGGAGTCGAGCCGGCTTCCGGGACGGCGTCCCCCGTCGACGAGCCGGTGGCCGAGCACGCGGCCCCGGGAGTCGAGCCGGCTGCCGAGACCGTCGAGCCGACGGTCGCCGGGACCGTGGAGCCGGCGGTCGCCGGGACCGTGGAGCCGGCGGTCGCCACCGTCGCCGGTACGGCGCCGACCCCCCCGGCCGACACCGCGGTCACCACTCCGGTCGCGGCCTGCGACGGCGCGGTCCCGGCGACCGCCCTGGCTGTCCCCGTGCTGCCCCGCGTCCACACGGCCGCGGCCGACCTGCTGGGGCACGGGACGTCCAAGGCCGATCCGCGGACCTCCGACCCGGCCGCTCCGCCGCCTGCTCCCGCCGCTGCCGAGCCGGTGCCGGCACCCCTGCCCGCCGACCCGGCGCCCGCGCCTGCTCCACCGGCCCCGACTCCGGCTCCGGCTCCGTCCGGGCCGTCCACGCTCACCTCGTCGTCGACACCGCTGGCCGCCCTCGCCGCGGTGTTCGAGTCCGACCTGCCGCGCGTCGCCACGCGCGCGGTCCTCGTCGGGTCCCCGGTCCACGACCCGGTGGGCCCCACGCTGTCCGACCCCGGCTTCTCGCCCGACTGACCTCCCCTCCGGCGTGCGCACGGCCGTCGCGAGGGAGAGCACTGTCCGCTCCCCGTATCCCGGTCGGTGGTGCACGCCTCCCTGGCGTGACCTCGACCTGGCTCCCGCTGGGCCGGGGCCACCGGGCGGGGAGGTATCGGGGATGGGGGTACCAGGCGCACCGGCCGCTGCCGTGCCGGGGACCCCTGACCTCCCCGCCCGTTTCCGAGAGGACGGCGGGGGCGGCGCTGCCGCGGCGCCGCCCCCGCCGTCCGGTGTGCCAGGACGTCCGCACGCGGCGGGACACCATCCGCGTGCGGACTCCTGCCGCGCGGCAGCCCCGTCGGGCACAGTGGGCGGCATGACGGCGGTCGTGGTGGTCGGGGTGGTGGCAGTGCTCCTGGTCATGGCGCTGGGCCTGTGGCGCGCCTGGACGGTCACCGAGCGGCGGAGCCGCGTGTCCGCGGGCAGATCCCCTTCCAGCCTGCGGTCGAGGCCTGCCCACCACGCCGGGTACGTCGCCGGTGGTGGCGTCGTCAGCGGTGGCCTCGTCAGTGGTGGCGGCTTCGACGGCGGTGGCGGCTTCGGGGGCGGAGGCTGCGACGGCGGCGGCGGAGGAGGCGGGTTCTGACCTCCCGACCGGCCGATCAGGCCGGCCGGGGTCGCTGACCTCGCTCGCCGTCCGGACGGTGGCCGATGCCGCCGGGACCGTGGTCGGCCGGGACCTCCTCGCCCTGCGCGACCGGGCCGGGTGGCGTGCCGTCGCCGAACGGTGCGCCGCCGAGCTCCTCGCGGCCGTGCGGGGTCA
This sequence comes from Geodermatophilus maliterrae, assembly GCF_041018925.1. Lineage (NCBI taxonomy): Bacteria > Bacillati > Actinomycetota > Actinomycetes > Geodermatophilales > Geodermatophilaceae > Geodermatophilus > Geodermatophilus maliterrae. The sequence continues at coordinate 34,007 of NZ_JBFNXQ010000025.1, read as the reverse complement.
GCCAGTTCGACGTGTCCGGGCCCTGCGGGATGACCTGCGTCGGGTTGATGTCGGCGTGCACGACGTAGTAGTGCTCCTTGATCTGCGGGAAGTCGGTGGTGTCACCGAACCCCGGCGTCTGGAACAGGTCGCGCGCGTAGGCCCACAGCGCCGGCATCTCGGCCAGCTTCTGCCGGTTGGCCTTGAAGTGGCCGTGGTAGACGGCGTCGAAGCGGGCCAGGGTGGTGAACAGCCGGACGTCGGCCTCGGTGATCGTGTCGCCCATGAGGAAGCGCTGCGTCGACAACCGCTCCTCCAGCCAGTCCAGCGCCGTCCAGAGCCGGTCGTAGGCCCGGTCGTAGGCGCGCTGCGAGCCGGCGAAGCCGCACCGGTACACGCCGTTGTTGACCTCGGTGTAGACGCGCTCCATCACGTCGTCCATCTCGTCCCGCAGGTGCTCGGGGTAGAGGTCGGGCGCGCCGTCGCGGTGGTGCGCCGTCCACTGGGTGGAGAAGTCGAGCGTCATCTGCGTGAAGTCGTTGGTGACGACGGCCTTGGTGGCGACGTCGACCATCGCCGGCACCGTGATGCCGCGCGGGTACTCGGGGTCGCGGGCGAGGAAGGCCTCCTGCAGCCGCTCGTAGCCGAGCACCGGGTCGCGGCCACCGGGGTCGAGGTCGAAGGTCCAGCTGCGCTCGTCGTGGGTGGGGCCGCAGATGCCCATCGAGAGGACCGGCTCGAGGCCGAGCAGCCGGCGCACGATCGCCGCGCGGTTGGCCCACGGGCAGGCGCGGGCGATGACCAGCCGGTAGCGGCCGGCCTCGACCGGCCAGGGGCTCGACCCGTCGGAGGTGATCCGGTCGGTCAGGTAGTTGGTGTCCCGGCTGTACTCCTGGCCGTTGGCCACGTACCCGGATCCCGTGTCGTCGCTCACGCCGTCCAGCCTCGCCGACGCCGGTCGGCGCCGCGCGGGGAGTGCTGCGCGCGACCTCGTGCTCTGGTCCGCACGTGGACCAGAGCACGAGCGTCGGCAGCGGTCACAGCCGGGACGTCGTCGCGTCGTCCTCCGCACCGCCGAAGTACTGGTCGAGGACGGCCCGGAAGACCGGCTCGTCCGGGGCCGCGTGGGCGAACAGCGTCATCGACGAGCGCAGCTTCACCGCGTCGACCGGGCCGAGCACCCGCACCGGGTCCGACCCCGGCAGCGCGGTGAGCGCCCGCGCGCACTCGACCAGCCGCGGGCCCAGCACCGGGTGGGCGAGGTAGGCCCGGGCCTCGTCCAGCCCGCTGATCGCGTAGTGCTGGGCGGTGGCGCTGCGGCCGAGCCCGGCGACCTGCGGGAGGACGAACCACATCCAGTGGCTGGTCTTGCGCCCGGCGCGGAGCTCGGCGAGGGCACGGTCGTACGTGCCGGACTGGGCGTCGACGAAGCGCTGCAGGTCGGGGGTCACCTGATGAGCATGCGACCCGTGGACGGCGCGGGCGAGCACCGCCCCGGCAGGGTCAGGCGGCGTGCAACCGCGGCAGCACCGCGGCCGTGAACAGGTCGACGGCCGCCCGGCGCCGGTCGCCCGACCCGACCGGGGAGAAGACCAGCGTCTCGGCACCGGCGTCGGCGTACTCGCGGGCCCGGGCGACCACCCGGTCGGGGTCGCCGTGCAGCAGGTAGCGGTCGGCGAGGCGGCTGAAGTCCTGCTGGTAGACGGCGCTGACGTGCTCGACCACGTCGCGGCGGGCGACGGCGGCGTCGGCGTCCACGCCTCCCCAGCAGAAGACGGCGCCGCGGACGCCGGCGGGGTCCCGGCCGGCCGCCTCGGCGGCGGCACGCACCTGCGCCAGGCTCTCGGCCATCTGCTCGGGTGTGTACATGTAGGGCATCCAGACGGCGGCGGAGCGGCCGGCGCGGCGGATGGCGGCGGGGCTGCGGCCACCGAGCCAGATCGGCGGGCCCCCCGGCTGGACCGGGCCGGGGGAGAGGGTCACGCCGTCGACGCGGGTGAAGCGGCCGGTGAAGTCCACCGGACCACCGCCCCACAGCTGCCGCATCAGCTCGAGCGCCTCGTCGGTCCGGGCACCGCGCTCGCCGACGTCGACGCCGGCCGCGACGAACTCCGGCGGGTACTCACCGCCCACCCCGACGCCCATGTCGAAGCGCCCGCCGGAGACCTGGTCGAGCGTGGTCGCCAGCTTCGCGGCCAGCGCGGCCGGGTAGAGCGGCAGCACGGTGAGCGAGCTGAGCAGCCGGATGGACCGGGTGACCCCGGCGGCCGCAGCCAGGGCCACGAACCCGTTCGGGTGCGCGCTGTGGAAGAACAGGTGCTCGCCCGTGCCCACCCCGTCGTAGCCGGCGTCCTCGGCGGCGCGCGCCTCGGCGGCCACCGCCGGCTGGTCGGAGCTGAGCGTCAGGACCACCCGCACGGCTGCCTCCTCCTGCGGTGCTCAGCCGACCCGCGTGAGCCGGTCCCGGTAGCGCCGGGCGTTGGCCACGTACAGGGGGACGGCGTAGTCGAGCTGCGCCGCGATCCCCGCGCCCTCACGGATCCTCGCGGGGACGCCCAGCGCCCGCGAGTCCGGAGGCACCACGGTGTCCTCGGCGACGAGGGCACCGGCACCGACGAGACAGCCGTCGCCGACGACGACGCGGTTGAGCACCACGGAGCCCGAGCCGATCAGGCAGCGGTCGCCGACCGTGCACCCCTCGAGGTGGGCGAGGTGGCCGACGACGCAGTCCGCGCCGATGACCGTCGGGTGGGTCTCGGTGGTGTGCAGCACCGTGCCGTCCTGGATCGACGTGCGGGCGCCGACGCGGATCTCGCCGTAGTCACCCCGCAGCACCGCCTGGGGCCAGACGCTCACGTCCGGGCCGAGGACGACGCGGCCGACCACCGTGGCGTCGGGGTGGACCCACGCCGTGGGGTGCACCTCCGGGGCGACGCCGTCGAGCGCCCAGAGGGTCACGACCCGTCGGCCACGAGCTCGGTGTCCACGCCGATCCGGCCGACCTGGGACGCGCCGCCGGGGCTCCCGAGCGGGGCGTCGCGACCGGGCAGGGGCTCGACGAAGAAGCGCCGGTTGTCGGCGATGTGCGGTTCGTTCTCGTCGCTGACCCGGCGGTCCTGGGCGATCGCCTCGACGGGGCACACCGGCTCGCAGGCCCCGCAGTCGATGCACTCCTTGGGGTTGATGTAGAGCTTGCGGTCGCCTTCGTAGATGCAGTCGACCGGGCACTCCTCGACGCAGGACATGTCGGTGGTGTCGATGCACTCGGCGCCGATGACGTAGGGCACGGGGTCGTCTCCTCGCGGTTCGGTGAGGCCGGGTCAGGCGGGCGCGGCCGCGCCGGTGCCGGCGGGGTCGTCGCTGCTGTGGCCGGGGAAGAGCGGCTGGTCGGGGTCGAGGTGGGTCGCGGCGGTGTCGGCGACCGGCGGTGCCGTGTCGCCCGGTGGCCTCGCCGGCCCGGTCACTCGGGACCCCCGGTGATCGGTGTGAGGTCGGGCTTGGCGGCGCCGCCGAGACGCTCGAGGGCCAGCTCGCGGATCCGGAAGCGCTGCAGCTTGCCGGTGGCGGTGGTGGGCAGCTCGTCGAAGACGAGGATGTGCCGCGGCCGCTTGAACGCCGCCAGCCCCTCCCGGCAGAAGGCGACCAGGTCCTCGGCGCCGGCCGTCGAGCCCGGCACGAGGACGACACAGGCGACCGGCTTGTCCAGGCCCGTCTCGTCGGGCACCGAGACGACGACCACCTGGTTGACCTCGGGCGAGGCCCGCAGCCGCTCCTCGACCTCGGTGGGCGAGACCCAGATGCCGCCGGCCTTGATGATGTCGTCGGTGCGGCCCAGCGAGGAGTAGTAGCCGTCGGCGCTGCGCACGTAGGTGTCGCCGGTGCGCACCCACTCGCCCTGGAAGACCCGCCGGCTCACCGCGGTGCGCGACCAGTAGCCGGTGGCCGCGGACGAGCCGCGCACCCACAGGTTGCCCGGGGTGCCGTCGGGGACCGGCCGGCCGTCGTCGTCGAGGATCCTCGCCTCGTAGCCGGCCACGATCTCGCCGGTGGAGCCGGGGCGGGTCCGGCCGGGGCGGCCGCTGATGAAGATGTGCAGCATCTCCGTGGAGCCGATGCCGTCGAGCATCTCCACGCCGAAGGTGCTGGTGAACCGCTCGAAGAGCGCCGCGGGGAAGGCCTCCCCGGCCGAGACGCACGCGCGCACGCCGGTGAAGGTGTCCCGGGGGAGGCCGGCGGCGAGCAGCGCGGCGAAGTAGGTGGGCCCGGCGAAGAACAGGGTGGGCCGCTGCTCCCGGAGGACCCGCGCGGTGCCCGCGGGGCTCGGCCGGGACCGGTCGAGCACCGTGCTGGCGCCGACGGAGAACGGGAAGGTGAGGGTGTTGCCCAGCCCGTAGGCGAAGAAGAACTTCGCCACGGAGAAGGTGACGTCGTCCGGGCCGATGCCCAGCACGTCGCGGGCGTAGGTCTCGGCGGTGTCGCGCAGCGACCCGTGCCGGTGCATGGCGCCCTTGGGGGTGCCGGTCGTGCCGGAGGTGTAGAGCCAGAAGGCGGGGGAGTCGGCGATCGTGGGGTAGGGCTCGGCGACCGCCTCCAGGAAGTCGGCGCCGGCCGAGACGAAGGAGTCCCAGCTGCGCACCCGGGCACCGGTGACCTGGGGGAGCTCGTCGTCGGTGAGGACGACGACGTCGGCGAGGTCGCGGGACCCGCTCACCGCGGGGCCCAGGCCGGCGAACTCCGAGCTCAGCGCCACCAGGCGGGCCCGGCTGTCGCGCGCGAGCGTCGTGATGTCCGCGGGCGTGAGCATCGTGCTCACCGGCACCGGGACCGCGCCGATGCGCATCCCGGCGAGGAACGCCGTCAGCAGCTCCGGGGTGTCGCCCATGCACAGCAGCAGCCGCTCCTCGGGTCGCACACCGGAGGCGACCAGGGCCGCGGCGAAGCGCCGGACGTCGTCGTCGAGCTGGGCGTAGGTGAGGGTCCGCACGCCGCCGTCGAGGTCGATCGCGGTGATCGCCCGCTTGCCGGGCGTGGCCCGGGCGTGGCGGGTGACGAGCCACTCGGTGGCGTTGAAGACCTCGGTCGCGGAGGACGCGGCGACCGCGGGCACGGCACGGGGGGCGGGCGGGGCGGTGTCGAGCGTGGCCACGGTGCTCACTCCTTCGCAGAGACCGGTCCGGCGGGGCCCGGCCGGGGCGGGTGGTGCGCGGGAACGGGTCACGGCCGCGGCCGGGTCCGGTCGGGGACCCGGCCGCAGCGGTGGCGGGAGGGTCCTCCCTCAGAAGCGCACGTAGTCGTACTCGACCGGCAGCGAGTTGATGCCGACCGACGGCGGGGCGATCCAGCCGGCGAACTCGCCGGGCTCGTAGTGCGGGACCATCAGCTCGGCGACGCGCTCCCGGTCCTCGGGAGTGGGCAGGTACTCGCCGACCCGCTGCTCCCAGGTGGCCGCGTCGACGATGTCTCCCTCGGGCGTGATGTGGTGCCCGGCGAAGGCGCCGACCTTGCGGTTGAAGCCCTGGTGCGGCAGGAACAGCCGCTGCTCGAGCCCGGCCTCCTCCAGCTCCTGGTTCCACCGCCGGACGCCGTTCTCGCAGTCGGCGGCGTACTCGTTGCGCAGGTCGAGGTTGAGCGCGGTCAGCATCGGCACCGTGCGCGTGCTCAGCCGCCCGTCCTCGACGACCGGCACGTCCATCGTCAGGTCGTGCAGCTGGTGGTCGTCCTTGCGGCGGGTCTCCATCCACCGGCCCTTGAGCCCGGATGTGTAGTACGCGGCGACGTTGGACGAGGTCTCCGAGCCGAAGAGGTCCATCGAGACGGAGTACTGGAAGTTCAGGTACTTCTGGATCACCGACAGCGGGATGCCGCCGTACTCCCAGATGTCGTCGGTGCCGTGCTCCTTCATGAGCTGGGCGGTCCGCTGGACGGTGCGCTGGACGCCGGTCGTCCCGACGAACATGTGGTGCGCCTCCTCCTTGAGCATGAACTCGCAGGTTCGCGCCAGCGGGTCGAAGCCGCTCTCCTTGAGCGTGCCGAGCTGGTACTTGCCGTCCCGGTCGGTGAAGTAGGTGAACATGAAGAACGACAGCCAGTCGGTCGTCTCCTCGTTGAACGCCCCGAGGATGCGCGGCGAGTCGAAGTCGCCGGAGTTGCGCTTGAGCAGCTGCTCGGCCTCCTCGCGGCCGTCCTTCCCGAAGTAGGCGTGCAGCAGGTAGACCATCGCCCACAGGTGCCGGCCCTCCTCCACGTTGACCTGGAAGAGGTTGCGCATGTCGTAGAGCGACGGCGCGGTCATGCCCAGGTGCCGCTGCTGCTCCACCGACGCGGGCTCGGTGTCGCCCTGGACGACGATCAGCCGGCGCAGGTCCGACCTGTGCTCGCCGGGCACCTCCTGCCAGGCCGGCTCGCCCTTCCTGTCCCCGAAGTTGACCTTCCGGTCCGGGTCGCGCTCGGCGAGGAAGATGCCCCAGCGGTAGTCCTCCATCGGCACCCGGTCGAAGTGCGCCCAGCCGTCGCGGCCGACGGCGATCGCCGTCCGCAGGTAGACGTCGTGGGTCGGGATGGACGGGCCGAGGTTCTTCCACCAGTCGAGGAACTTCGGCTGCCAGCCCTCCAGCGCCCGCTGCAGCTTGCGGTCGCCGGACAGGTTGACGTTGTTCGGGATCCGCTCGCTGTAGTCGATCCTCGACAGCGGCCCGGTGGGCGTCGGGGCCTCGCCGGTGACGGTGCCGTCCTGGGGGTTGCTCTCCGTCGTGGTCATGGTCAGACCCGCTTCCTGTCGTAGTCGGCCCGCTTGCCGGTTCCGTAGCGGCGCAGGGCGCCTTCGGGGCCAGCGGCGTTGGGCCGCTGGAAGATCCAGTTCTGCCAGGCGGTGAGCCGGCCGAAGACCTTGGTCTCCGGGGTCTCGCGGCCGGCGAAGCGGAGGTTGGCCTCCATGCCGGTGAGCGCGTCGGGGGAGAAGCTGGCGCGCTCCTCGATGACCAGGCGGACCTCGTCCTCCCAGTCGATGTCGTCCGGGGTGCTGGTGACCAGGCCGAGCTCCGCGGCGTCGGCGGCGGCCAGGTCGCGGCCCACGGCGGCCTCGGCGGCGGCCAGCTCCGCGGCGGAGCCGAGGAAGCGGACCTGCAGCCGGGACAGCCCGTTGCCCATCGGCAGCAGGCCGGTGTTGAACCCGTCCAGCCGGACGACCGCCGGCGGCAACGGGTCCTCGTCGTCCTCGAACTGGCCCTCGAGCATGTACTGGCGGTCGGCGGCCAGCGCGATCTCGGCCAGGGCGCCGACGAAGCACGAGCCGGGCTCGATCAGCGCGAAGAGGCTGCGGCTGGTGGTGTCGAGCCGCTTGAGGGTCCGGCGGTGGAAGCCGATCGTCTCGTTGACCAGCCAGTGCTCGCGGTGGGCGAGCAGGAACTCGTCGTAGGCGGCCGCGGTGGCGACGGCGTCCTCGGTGCGGCCCTCGGTGCGCAGCAGCCAGGTGCCGACGCTCAGCTCGTTGGTGCGCAGCCGCAGGATCGCGTCGTCGAGCTCGCGGGTGGCGGCCAGCAGCCAGGCGGCGTCGCCCTGCTCGTGCAGCTCCTCGACGCTGCCGGGGACGGCGGTGGGGCCGAGGACCGTGATCGTGGCGGTGCCCGAGTCGCGGTCGAGGACGACGCGCACGTGCTCGTAGCGGGTCGTGTCGCCGTCGACCTCGCGACGCAGGGGGGTGAGCGGCACGCCGGTGGTGCCGGCGCCCGGCCGGCTGGACGCGGCGGCCGCCTCGGCGGCCCGCCGCGCGATCTCGGCGTCGAAGTCGCGGGCCTTGACGCTGGCGTCGACCAGCCGCCACTGCACGGCGCGCTCGCCGCGGATGCCCTCGGCGGTCGTGGCGAAGACGTCGGCCAGGTCGCGGCGGACGCCGCGCTTGTCCACCACCCGCGTCAGGCCACCGGTGCCCGGCAGCACGCCGAGGAGGGGCACCTCGGGCAGGGAGACCGCCGAGGAGTTGTCGTCGACCAGCACGATCTCGTCGCAGGCCAGGGCCAGCTCGTAGCCGCCGCCGGCGGCGGTGCCGTTGACCGCGGCGATGGAGCGCAGGCCGGAGTGGGCGGAGGCGTCCTCGAGGCCGTTGCGGGTCTCGTTGGTGAACTTGCAGAAGTTCACCTTCCAGCTGTGCGGCGACGCCGCGAGCATCTTGATGTTGGCGCCGGCGCAGAACATCCGCTCCTTGCCGCTGGTCACCACGACGGCCTTGACCTCGGGGTGCTCGAAGCGGATCCGCTGCACCGCGTCGTGCAGCTCGATGTCGACGCCCAGGTCGTAGCTGTTCATCTTCAGCTCGTAGCCCGGCACGATGCCGCCGTCCTCGGCGACGTCGAGGACGAGCGTGGCCACCTCGCCGTCGACCCGGAGCGTCCAGTGCCGGTACCGCTCCGGTGAGGTGTCGAAGGAGACCTCGGTCGTGGCGGCCGGTTCGGCGCCGGGGGCCGGGCCCTCCATCGCCGCCGAGCGGTCTTCGAGGGTCGTCACGGTGCCTCCAGGGAGTCGCGGGCGCCACGGTGCACGGGCCTGCCGGCACCCATCGTGACGTGCTACACGACCTTGCGCAAGTGGCTCACCACCTGTAGACATGTGGCACAGACCACAGCCCTGCGGGTCGTGCGCGCCGCGCGGCTCCGGATCCCGGACGGGGGTCGGACATGGCCGTTCCCGACACGGAGGCGGACGCCCTGCGCTGGGTGCGCGAGGACGACCCGCGGTGGGACGCCGACCGCGAGCGGGTCTTCGCGACCGTCCCCGAGGGCGTCTTCCGCACCGACTCCCGCGGGCACGGCGAGCGGTTGTCCAGCGACTGGTGGCGCGTCGAGCGCGCCGGCTCCGTCGTGGGCTATGGCTGGCTGGACGACGTCTGGGGCGACGCCGAGGTCCTGCTGGCCGTCGAGGGCGGCGCGCGGGGGACCGGCGTGGGCGCCTTCGCCCTGCGCCACCTCGAGGAGGAGGCCGCCGCACGGGGACTCAACTACGTCCTCAACGTGGTCCGCGACACACACCCGGAGCGGGGGGTGGTGACGGCCTGGCTGGAGCGGCAGGGCTTCACGGCCGCCGAGGACGGCCGGCTGCGCAAGCGGGTCGGTGACCGGGTCCGCGACATCGGCCAGCACCAGGCCGGCCGGCCGGGCACCGGCCGGGCGACACCCCCGGACGGGGACCGGCAGGCGCGGTACCTCGCCGAGCGGGAGCGGGCCGAGGGCCGGCCCCGGCCGGACACCGAGCCCGCCGTCGTCGGCGCCGACCGGGGGCCCGGCGAGGAGGAGAGCGGCGGGTACGTCGACCCCGAGCGGCACCGGTACTGACGGCCGCTCAACCGACCGCGACCGGCCGGCGGCGCGGCGCGACCACGAGGGCGACGCCCAGCGCGGTGACCGCGACGCCGGCCAGCGACACCGGCGGCGGGACCACCCCGAACAGCAGCCAGGCCTCGAGGGCCACGGCCGGCGGCACGAGGTAGAAGAGGCTGGACACCTCGGCGGCCGTGCCCCGCCGGAGGAGCAGCATCAGCAGCAGGACCGCGCCGAGGGAGAGTGCCAGCACCAGCCAGACCATCGCCAGCACGAAGTCGCCGGTCCACCGGATGGTCATCCGCTCCGTCGCGACCGCGCCCAGCAGCAGGACCGCCGCCGCGGCCGCGTACTGCACGGCCGTGCCCCACAGCAGCGGGACCCCGGCGCCGTACCGCTTCTGGTAGACCGTGCCGGCGGTGCCCGAGGCGAGCGCCACCAGGCAGGCGAGCAGGCCCGGCGTCGACAGCGCCCCGGCCCGCCCGGCCGCCGCGGTGAGTCCCGGCCAGACGACCACGACCACGCCGGCCACCCCGAGCGCGAGGCCGAGCCACTGGCGCAGCGCCGTCCGCTCCCCGAGCACCCGCCCGGCCAGCACGACGGTGAGGACCGGCTGCAGGCTGACCACGACCGCCGACACGCCCGCCGGGGTCCCGAGCGAGATCGCGACGAAGACCCCGCCGAGGTAGCCGGCGTGCAGCAGCAGGCCGACCGCCGCGGAGTGGCCGTACTGCGCCGGCCGGGCGGGGACGGCCGCGCGCAGGGCGAGCGCGAGCAGCGCCAGCAGCGACGCGGCGATCACCATCCGCAGCCCCAAGAAGGTCAGCGGCTCGGCGTAGGGCAGGCCGTACTGCGCGCCCACGAAGCCGGTGCTCCACAGCAGCACGAAGAGCGCGGGCACACCGAGCCGCTGCAGGCGCGACCGGCCGGGGTCGGTCACGGGGAAGTCAGGCCACGCCGAGGAGCCGGTGGGCCACCGAGCTGTCGCTGCGGAACTCCGGCGTCGAGCAGCGGTGCACGATCCGGCCCTTCTGCACCACCGCGATCTCGTCGGCGACGGCGAAGGCCAGGTGCAGGTCCTGCTCGACCACCAGCAGGGTCACGCCCTCCGCCTTCATGCCGACGACGACCTGGCCGATCACGTCGACGACGGCGGGGGCGAGCCCGTCCGACGGCTCGTCCATGAGCACCAGCCGCGGGTTGGTCAGCAGCGCCCGGGCGATGGCCAGCATCTGCTGCTCCCCGCCCGAGAGCTGCCCGGCGCTGTGCCGCAGGCGCTCCCCGAGCCGCGGCAGCAGCTCGACCACCCGGCGGGTGTCCCAGGGACCGCGCCCCCGGCCACGGCGCGCGGCCAGGTCGAGGTGCTCGGTCACGGTGAGCGGCGCCCAGACCCGCCGCCCCTGCGGCACGAGGGCCACCCCGGCCCGGGCGACGACGTCGGGGCGGCGGCCGGTGAGGTCCACGCCGCCGAGCCGGACGGTGCCGGCGGAGGCCCGCACCAGCCCCATGAGCGTGTTGACCAGCGTCGTCTTGCCGACGCCGTTGCGGCCGAGCACGCCGAGCACCCGGCCGTCGGACAGGTCGAGGTCGACGCCCTGCAGCACGGTGCTGTGCTTGTACCCGGACTCGAGTCCGCGGACCTCGAGCACTCAGCTCACCCCCAGGGAGGCCGGTCCGGCCGAGTCGGTGAACAGGGCCTCCCGGCCGGTGCCCAGGTAGGCCTCCTGCACGGCGTGGCTGGCGCGCACCTGCTCGGGGGCGCCGGTCAGCAGCACCCGGCCCAGGTGGAGCACGGTCACCGACCGCGCCAGGGCGAAGACGACGTCCAGGTCGTGCTCGACGATGACCACGGTGATCGACTCCGGCAGCGCCCGGACCAGCTCGACCAGCCGCGCGCTCTCGGCGGGGGACATGCCCGCCGCCGGCTCGTCGAGCAGCAGCAGCTGCGGGTCGCAGGCCAGGGCGACGGCCACCTCCAGCTGCCGCCGCTCGCCGTGGGACAGGTCGGCCACGGGACTGCCGCTGCGGGACCCGAGGCCGACGTCGGCGAGCAGGGCGGCGACCCGCTCCCGGGCGGCGGCCTGCCGCCGGGGCACGAGGGACGCGCGCGACCCGCGGCGCCGCTGGGCGGCGAGCAGCACGTTCTGCTCGACGGTCTGCGAGGTGAACAGGCTGGAGTGCTGCAGGGTCTGGCTGATCCCCAGCCGGGCCCGGGCGTGCTCCGGCAGCCGGGTGACGTCGGTGCCGGCGAAGGACACCCGCCCGGCCGACACCGGCATGCTGCCGGTCACCAGCTTGAACAGGGTGCTCTTGCCCGCGCCGTTGGGACCGATCAGCGCGTGGCGCGCGCCGGCCGGGACGTCGAGGGTCACGTCGTCGACCGCCGTGAGCGCGCCGAAGTGCCGGCTCACCCCCGACAGGGACAGCAGGGCCCCGCTCACGTCGCCCCTCCCCGGGCCGCGCGCCGGCGCCGCAGGGCGCCGGAGACCCCGGCCAGGCCGGCGAAGCCCCGCGGCAGCAGGTAGACGGCGAGCACGAAGACGATGCCGAGGACCAGGGGGCCGTGCCCGTCGAGGGTCGGGCCCAGGGCGTCGCGGACGAGGACGACGACGGCGGCGCCGAGCACCGGCCCCCACAGCGAGCCCGCCCCGCCCAGGACGACCGCGAGCAGGGCCAGCGCGCCGGTGGTGAAGCCGGCCTCGCTCGGCGTGACCAGGCGGACCTGCGCGGCGAAGAGGCCACCGGCCACCCCGGCGAAGGCGCCGGCGATCACGAAGGCCACGTACTTGTAGCGGAACGGGGAGTACCCGAGCGACCGCATGCGGGGCTCGTTGTCGCGGATGCCGCGCAGCACGCCGCCGACGGGAGAGCGGGAGACCAGCCAGAGGCAGGCGAAGCCGGCGACCGTCACCGCCAGGACGAACCAGTACACGTACCCGGCGAGGGTGAGCGGCGTGCCCCCGAGCCGGACGGCCGGGATGCCGTAGAGGCCGTTGGAGCCGCCGGTCACCGAGTCCAGGGTCGTGGCCAGCTGGAAGACGATCTCGCCGATGGCCAGGGTGAGCATGAGGAAGAAGACCCCGCTGCTGCGCACCGCCAGCCACCCGGTCGCCGCGGCCGCGACCGCCCCGGCGAGCCCGGCGGCCAGGACCGGGACCACCCCCTCGCTGGTGACGTGGACGGACACGAGCCCGGCCGTGTAGGCACCCACGCCGAAGTAGGCGGCGTGCCCCAGCGACGGCAGGCCCGTGACCCCGACCAGGAGGTCGAGGCTCACCGCGAACAGCGCGAACACCAGGACGCGGCCGAGCACCGTCGTGGCGAACGGGGCGAGGAAGAACGGCGCGGCGGCCAGCAGCACCAGGGCGAGGACGGCCGGGAGGGCACGCAGCAGCGGCGGGGGACGCCGTCGCCCGTCGGGCCGGTCGGCGGACACCGGGGTGTCGGCCACGGTGGACTCCACGGCGGCGCTCACGTCCCCGCCAGCTTCCTCGGGCCGAACAGCCCGCGCGGCCGCAGCACGAGGACCAGTGCCAGGGTGCCGAACAGGATGAAGGAGGCCACGTCGGGCAGGAGCGCCCGGCCGAGCGACTCCACCTGCCCGATGACGAGGGCGCCGACGAGCGCTCCCTTCACCGAGCCGAGCCCGCCGATGACGACGACCACGAGGGCGAGGATGAGGATGGTGTCGTCGAGTCCGGGCCGGGCGCCGTAGACGGGCGCGCCGAGCACCCCCGCCACGGTCGCCAGCATGGAGCCGATGCCGAGCACGGCCACCTTGACCTTGCGGTTGTCGATGCCCATGGCCGAGACCATCTCGCGGTCGGCCACGCTGGCGCGGACCAGCGCGCCGACCGAGGTCCGCTCGACCACGACGTAGACGACGGCGGCGAGCACCAGGCCGACCCCGATGAGCGCCAGGCGGTAGGCCGGGTAGGAGCGGCCCAGGAAGGACACGCTCTCCGCGAGCCCGGGCGGTGCGCCGACGGAGAGCGCGTCGTTGCCGTAGACGATCGACAGCACCTCCGCGACCACGAGCGACACCCCGAGCGTCAGCAGCGCCTGGTCGAGGATGGGCCGCCGGGCCAGGGGCTCGGTCATCACCGACAGGACGCCGCCGGCGAGCAGCCCCACGAGCGCGGCGATCCCCAGCGCGGCGAGGAACCCACCCCACGTCGCGCCGTCGGAGAGCAGGTTCCAGGCGAGGTAGGCGCCGACGAGGAACAGCGCCCCGTGGGCGAGGTTCAGCACGTCCATCATGCCGAAGACGATGGACAGGCCGACGGCGAGGATGAACAGCAGCGAGCCGATGGCGAAGCCGTTGAGGATGCTGACCAGGTTCTGGTCGAACCAGCCGATCACGGTCTGCGGCCTCCTCCCGGCCTCCCCGCCGCGGCGGCGGGGGAGGGCGGCGACGGGGACGACCGGGACACCGGGCTCAGCTGCCCGGCTGGGGGAAGGTGCCCAGATCGGTGACGACGCTGTTCACGAGCGTCCCGCCCTCGTCGGTCACCTCGCGCAGGTAGATGCTCTGCTCGGGCGTCTGGCCGTTGAAGCTCCACGGGCCGCGCGGGCTGTCCTCGATCTCGCCGAGACCCTCGAGGGCGGCAGACAGCTCCTCGCCGCTGAGTCCCCCCGCCTCGGCGAGGGCGTCGGCGAGCACGTTGGCCGTGTCGTAGGTGGTCATGCCGAACACCGTCGGCGGCTCGTCGTAGGCCGCCTCGTAGGCCTCGACGAAGTCGGTGTTGACCTCGTTGTCGATCTCCGTCGAGTAGTGCAGCGTCGTCTGCACGCCGACGGCGGAGGGCCCCTGGGCCTCCAGGACGCTGCCCTCGGTGAGGAAGCCGGAGCCGTACAGCGGGATGTCGGCCTTGAGGCCGAACGAGTCGTACTGCTGGACGAAGCTGACCGCCTCGGCGCCGGAGTAGAAGACGAACGTGGCGGCCGCGCCGGACTCGCGGATCCCCGAGAGGAACGGCTGGTAGTCCTGGGTGGTCCCGAACGGGGTCAGCGCCTGGCCGGCCACCGTCCCCCCGCCGGCCTCGTAGGCCTCGGTGAAGCCGGCGACGACCTCCTGCCCGGCGGCGTAGTCCGGCGCCATGACGTAGACCGGGCCGACGCCCTCCTCGGCCAGGTGCTGGCCCATGGCCGCGGCGACCTGGGCGTTGGTGAAGGAGGTCCGCCAGACGTAGGGGGAGGTGGCCTCGCCGGTGATCGCACCCGCCCCGGCGTTGGCGACGATCAGCAGCTTCTGCGCCTCGGTGAACTGGTCGGCCGCGCCGAGGGCCGTCGCCGAGTTGACGATGCCCACCACGACGTCGACCTGCTCCTCCTGGAGCAGGCGCTGGATGGCGGGCACGCCGGTGTCGGGGCCCTCCCCCTCGTCGGCGACGACGGTCTCCACCTCGTAGTCGCCCATCCGGCTGTCGTTCTGCTCGAGCCACAGGTCCCAGCCCTGCTGCATGTCCTCGCCGAGCGGGGTGTAGACGCCGGCCTGCGGGATCACGAGGCCGACGCGGATGGTGCCGCCGCCGCCACCGTCACCCTCGCCGCCGGACTCCTCGCCACCGCCCAGGCTCCCGCCACCGCAGGCGGTCGTGGCCGACAGCAGCGCCACCGCGCCGAGCGAACCGAGCAGCCGTCCCCGGGGCAGGCCGTGCACCGTCATGCAACTCTCCGTCGAGTCAGGACGTGCTACAGCGACACGTCTGTTGGTGGCAGAGCATGTAGCGGGCCCGTCGATTGTGTCAAGGCTCACACCCGCGCGCCCGGGGGCCGGACCCTCGTCGTCGACCGCGAGGGGGGTGTGGTCGGGGTGTCACGATGTGTGCGTGGAACTCGTCGAGGGGCCGGTCGTGACGCGGCGCCAGGAGCTGGGGGCCGCCAGTGCGCGCAGCCTGCTCCTCACGGTGCTCGGTGAGTTCGTGCTGCCCAGCGGCGCCCCGGTGTGGACGGCGACGCTGATCGACCTCCTGGCCGACCTCGACGTCGCCGAGAAGGCCGCCCGGCAGGCGATCATGCGCACCGCGGACAGCGGGTGGATCGCCGGCAGCCGGGTCGGCCGGGAGACCCGCTGGTCGCTCACCGAGGCCGGGACGGCGCTGCTGCGCGAGGGCACCGAGCGCATCTACGGGTTCGCGGCGGAGGACGGTTCCTGGGACGGGCGCTGGCTGGTGCTCGCGGTGGGCGTGCCGGAGAACGCGCGCCCGCTGCGGCAGCGGCTGCGGACGCAGCTCGGCTGGGCCGGCCTGGGGTCGATCGACACGACCACCTGGGTCACCCCGCGCATCGACCGGGAGCAGGCGGCCCGCCGGGTGCTCGAGGACCTGGGCCTGCTGTCCGGCAGCTGGTCGTTCGTCGCCGAGGCCGGCGCCGTCGGCGACGAGCGGTCCCTGACGCGCACGGCGTGGGACCTCGACGCGATCGAGGGCCGCTACGAGGACTTCCTGGAGCTGGTCGGGAGCCGCCGGCCCCGCACGGACCGGCAGGCGCTGGTCGCCCAGGTGCGGCTGGTCCAGGAGTGGCGCCGGTTCCCGCTCCTCGACCCCGGGCTGCCGCGGGAGCTGCTGCCGCCGCGGTGGAGCGGCAACCGGGCGGCGGAGGTCTTCCGCGAGCGGCACGCCGCCTGGGCGCCGCGGGCCCACGCGGCCTGGCGCGAGCTCAGCCGCGACGGCTGAGGGGCCCGGAGCCACCGGTCCCGGGCCCTCAGGCGGTCGGGGCGTGCGCGGCCAGCCAGGAGCGGCCCGCCTCGGTGAGCACCCGCATGTCCCGATCGGCCTGCAGCAGCGGCGGGTCCTGGCGGTAGAGCCGGGCGACCAGGTGGCTGTCCGGGGCCAGCTGGCGCGCGATCTGGTGCGCCTCGAGCTTGTGCAGCCGGCCGCCGGGCGCCTCGGCGAAGCGCCGCAGCAGCGCCGCCTGGGCCTCCTCGGGGTCGCGGGCGGAGCCGTTGCGGGCAGAGCCGTCGGCGGTGGCCGGGGCGGGCTCCTCGTCGAGCAGGGACGTGACCGCCCGGGAGAACGTCTGCACGAGGTCGCGGATCCGGTCGTCGCGCGAGGGGGTGACCGTGTCGCCCCCGGACCCCTGCCAGGTGCGCTGCGGGTGGCGGCGCAGGTACTCCTGCTCCAGCTCGAGCATCCGCTCGGTGTGCGTGCGGAACTGCTCGGCGGTCCCGTGGAGGAACACCCAGTGGCGCATCGCGTGCGCGTGCACCCCCTGGCGCTCCAGGTCCTCGTCGGACAGCTCGCGGGCCGGGACGCCCGGTCGTTCGGTCATGACTGCTCCTCCGCTCGGCGCGGGTCCGTGGCCCGGGTCGCATCGTGCTCCTGGCCCGTGCGGCTGTCAGCACGCCGTGCTGCCCGCACGCGGGGGACCCCGGACGGGCTACACGTCGGTTGGCCCGACGACGCGTCACTGTAGGACGTTAAGGTGGTGACGTAGGCGCTCCGGGCGTCCGGGACGGGAGGACCACCGCATGCTCGACGGGCACGTCCTCGTGGACGCCCACGTCCACGTCCCCCGGCTGTCGTCGCTGACGCCGGCGTGGGTCGACTGGGCGCGGCAGTTCGGGCGGCCGGGGGTCCTGGAGGAGGTCTGGCGCGCCGACGGGACGCCGGACCCGGCGGCGCTCGACCGCCTCTTCGCCGACGAGGGCGTGGACGTCGCCCTGCTCTTCTGCGAGTACAGCCCCAAGGCGACCGGCTACCAGCTCTTCGACGACCTGCTGCCGATCGTGGAGCACAACCCGCGGCGGTTCCGGCCGGTCGCCAACGTCAACCCGCACCTGCACTTCCCGATCGCCCGCGAGCTGGAGCGCCAGCTCGACCTGGGCGCCGCCGCACTCAAGATCCACCCCGTGCACGGCGGCTTCCGCCCCGACGACGCGGCGATGTACCCGGCCTACGCCGTGCTCGTCGAGCGCGGCGTCCCGCTGGTCGTGCACTGCGGGACGAGCAGCTTCCCCGGGTCGACGAACGCCTACGCCGACCCGCAGCTGCTCGACGCCGTCCTGCGCGACTTCCCCGACCTGCACGTGGTGCTGGCCCACGGCGGCCGCGGCTGGTGGTACGACGCGGCGGCCTTCCTCGCCGTCTCGCGGCCCAACGTGTGGATCGAGCTCTCCGGTCTGCCGCCCAAGCGGCTGCCCGAGTACTACGCGCGCTTCGACCTCGGCCGCCTGGCGCGCAAGTTCGTCTACGGCACCGACTGGCCGGGCGTCCCCGGGCAGGCGGTCAACGCCCGGGCGGTCGCCTCGCTCGGCCTGCCCGACGACGTCGTCCCGCTCGTGCTCGGCGGGAACGCGCTGCGGGTGTACGCCGACCTGGCGCCCGCGGTCCCGTGACGGGAGGCGGTGACGGTGTGGCTCCTCGGCCGGTCGCTCAGCCGGACGTGCGGGCCGGCCTGACCATGCAGGTCAGCCGGGCGCTGGCGGTCAGCCGGCCGCGGTCGTCGGCCACCTCGATGACGAAGGTCGACAGGGGCAGCTGCGCGCCGGCGGGCGTGCAGACCGCGGTCACCCAGCCGGACGTCACGGCCGCGACGTAGCTCGCGTTCAGCTCGATCCCGACGACCGTGGCACCGGGCCCGGCGTGCAGCGCCGCGGCGTAGGACCCGACGGTCTCGACCAGGCTGCAGGTGGCACCGCCGTGCAGCAGGCCGTGGGGCTGCGTGTTGCCCTCCACGGGCATCCGGGCGACGACGTGGTCGGGGTCCCAGTCGGTGATCTCGATGCCGAGCTTCTCGTCCAGGGCACTGGCGAGGTCCGACGGCAACCAGGCCGGCGCTTCCGCGGTCACCCCCGGGACCCTACGGCCGCCCGCTCAGCGCGGCGTCGAGGTCCCCGGGCGGAAGGGCGCACCGTGGCCGGGGACGACCAGGGTCGCGAGGTCCAGCACCCGCTCCCGCTGCCGCCGCAGCTCCTCGCGGTCGGGGGCGTAGGGGTCGTCGGCGGGACCCTCGCCGGTCCACCACAGGTGCGTCAGGGCGACGACGTCGTCGGCCGTGCCCACCAGCGTCGTGACGTCCTGCGGCGTGTGCCCGGGCGTGGCCAGCAGCCGGATCGACGGGCTCAGGTCGACGCCGTCGGCCGGGCGCTGGGTGAACACGTCGCCCTCGATGACGGACTGGAAGTCGTGCACCGGGACCACCGGGAACAGCGCCACGTTGAGCGTGTGGTCGAGGTGGTGGTGGCTCAGGACGACGTCGGTGACGTCCTCCGGCCGGACGCCGAGCGCGCGCATCGGCGCGAGGATCAGCTCGCGGTCGGCCACCATGCCGGGGTCGACGACGACGACCCGGCCGGCGTCGCGGACCAGGCTCACCGTGCCGGCGACGTTCGGCAGGCGGGCGTAGCCCTCGACGAGGACGTCGACGCGGGCGGTGCGGGAGAGGTCGGCCACGCGCGGACCGTAACCCGCAGGTCACCCGGCCAGCGACCGGTGGCTCCCCGGCCGGGGCTGCTGCCCCCGGCCGGGGACGGGCGACGGAGGACGTCACCCGCAGTGGCCCCCGTCCGTCACGCAGTGCGACGAGGCCGACCGCGGGAGGCCCAGCGCCGGGTTGCGGTCGAAGAAGCCGACCGGCTCGAGCGTGAACCCGGAGTAGCCGGTCGGCATGACCGGCCAGTCCTCGGGCCGCGGGAAGTGGGTCGACCCGAAGGTGTGCCACAGCACGACGTCGGTGTCCTCCAGCGGGGCGTCGTCGGCGACGAACGCCGGCAGCCCGCCGTCCCCCGGGTGCTGGTTGACGAAGTCGCCGGCCGGATACCGCTCGGCCGGATCGTACGCGGTGACCCACAGGCTCCTCGTCGAGAACGCGGCCCGCTCGTGGATGGAGGACCCCTCGTCGGCCAGCAGCACCGGGCCGTTCTCCGGGTGCAGGGCGTAGCCCACCGGCTGCCCGAGCCGGTTGGTCTTCGACGGGTTGACGACGTGCCAGGTCCGCCCGACGGTGGCGTCGGTGAGCCGCTGGGCCTCCGACCAGCGGGGTCAGCGGGGTCAGCGGGGTCAGCCGGCCGCCGGCACCTCGGCGCCGGTGCCGGCCGGGCGACCTCGACGTGCGTGGGAGCGGTCCCCGGCGCTCACGGGGCCGGGTCCGGGAAGACCTTCCCGGGGTTGAGGATCCCGTGCGGGTCGAGCGCGGCCTTGACCGCCCGCTGCATGGCGACCACCTCGGCGGAGAGCTCGTGGGCCAGGCCGTCGCGCTTGAGCAGGCCCACGCCGTGCTCGCCGGTCACCGTCCCGCCCAGCGCCACCGCGTCGCGCATGATCTCGCCGAACGCGACCTGGGCGCGCGCCCGCGCCTCGACGTCGCCGGGCGGGGTGATGAGCAGCGGGTGCAGGTTGCCGTCGCCGGCGTGCGCGATGTTGGCGATGAGCACGTCGTTGCGGACGGCCGCGGCCTCGATGCGGGCCAGCATCTCCGGGACGGCGGCCTTGGGCACGCAGACGTCCTCGGTCAGCAGCGGTCCCAGCCGTTCCAGCGCCGGGTAGGCCAGCCGGCGCGCGGAGAACAGCGCCTCGGCCTCGGCCGGGTCGGTCGACGCCGCGGCCCAGGTGGCGCCCCCGGCCTCGAAGCAGCGCAGCATCGCCTCGGCCTCGGCGTCCCCGGCCGGGCCCGGGGCGTCGGTGCGGCCGAGCAGCACCACGGCCGCCTCCAGCGACAGGCCCATGTTCTTCCACTCGTCGACGGCGGCCAGGCAGTGCCGGTCGACCAGCTCGAGCGCCGAGGGCGTCACCCCGGCTGCGCCGACGGCCTCGACCGCCCGCCCGGCGTCGACGACGGAGTCGAAGTAGCCGACGACGGTCCGCTCCGGCTCCCGCGCCGGGCGCAGCCGCACGGTCACCTCGGTGACCACGCCGAGCGTGCCCTCCGATCCCACCATCAGCCCGACCATGTCGTAGCCGACGACGCCCTTCGCGGTCCGGCGGCCCAGCCGCACGACCTCGCCCAGGCCGTTGACCACCTCGAGCTCGAGGACGTAGTCGCGGGTGACGCCGTACTTCACGCAGCACACCCCGCCGGCGTTGGTGGCCACGTTGCCGCCGAGGGTCGACCACGGCGAGCTGGCCGGGTCCGGCGGGTACCAGAGCCCCTGGGCGGCGCAGGCGGCCCGGAGGTCGTCGTTGACCACGCCCGGCTGCACCACGGCGTAGCGCTCCACCGGGTCGATCGCCACGACGTCGCGCATGTGCTCGGTGGAGAGCACGACGCAGCCGTCGACGGCGTTGGCGCCGCCGGACAGGCCGGTGCCGGCGCCGCGGGGCACCACCGGCGTCCGGTGCTCGAGGCAGGCGCGCACCACCGCCTGCACCTCGGCGGTGGACCGCGGGCGGACCACCGCGAGCGGGGTGCCGAAAGGCGCCCACTCGGCCTCGTCGTGCACGTAGGAGCGGACGACGTCGTCGTCGCCGAGGACCCGGTCGGCGGGGAGGGCGGCCAGGAGCGCCGCCACGACACCTTCGCGCGCAGGAGCCTGTGTCACGGCCGTCAGTCAAGCACTGGGTCGCGCCCGCCCGCCGTCGCCGCGACGGGTGTCCGGCCCCGCGACAGCAGGAGGGCGCCGGCCGCCGAGAGCAGCATGGCGATGCCGACCAGCCACAGCGCCGGCCGGATGCTGCCGGTGGCGTCGGAGATCCAGCCGGTGAGGTACGGGGCGGCGAAGCCGGCGGTGTTGCCCAGCGAGTTGATCAGCGCGATGCCCGCCGCGGCCCCGGCGCCGGTGAGGAACAGCGGCGGGAAGTGCCAGAAGACCGGCAGCGCGCAGCAGATGCCGACCGCGGTCAGCGTGATGACGGCCATGACGGTGAACGGCGAGTCGAGGTAGAGGGCCACCGGGATGGTCACGCCGCCCAGGGCCGCCGGCACGGCCAGGTGCCAGCGGCGCTCGCCGGTCCGGTCGGAGTGCCGGCCCCACAGCACCATCGTGACCGCGCCGGCCAGGAAGGGCACCGCGACGATCGCCCCGGTCTCGAAGATCGAGTAGGTGGCGTCGAAGCGCTCCGCGAAGCCGGCCACGACGGTGGGCAGGAAGAACGAGACCGCGTACAGGCCGTAGACGACGCCGAAGTAGACGAACCCGAGGCCGACCACCCGCAGGTTCGCCATCGCCCGCCAGGGGGAGGCCTCCCGGCCGGGTGTCGCGCCCTCGGCGGCGATGGTCCGGGCCAGCCAGCCGCGCTCGTCGGCGGTGAGCCACCTCGCGTCCTCGGGGCGGTCGGTCAGGTAGAACCAGCAGACGACGCCCAGCAGGACGGCGGGCAGGCCCTCGACGAGGAACATCACCCGCCAGCCCTCGAGGCCGAACAGCCCGTCGCCGTACTGGATGACCGCGCCCGAGAACGGCGCGCCGAGCGCCGAGGAGAGCGGCACGGCCACCAGGAAGGCGCCGATCAGCTGCACCCGCTGCGCGCGCGGCAGCCACCAGGTCAGGTACAGCAGCACCCCGGGGAAGAAGCCGGCCTCGGCGATGCCGAGCAGGACGCGCAGCGCGTAGAGCCAGCCCGCCGAGTCGACGAAGGCCATGGCGCTGGCGACGACGCCCCAGGTGACCATGATCCGGGCGATCCAGCGGCGGGCGCCGAACCGGTGCAGCGCCAGGTTGCTCGGCACCTCGAAGAACAGGTAGCCGATGAAGAACAGCCCCGAGGCCAGCCCGAACATCGTCTCGGTCAGGCCGAGGTCCTCGCTCATCGTGAGCTTGGCGAAGCCGATGTTGGTGCGGTCGAGGTAGTTGACGAAGTAGAGGAGCCCGAGGAAGGGCACCAGCCGCCACGCGACCTTGCGCAGCGCGCTCCTCCCGACCGGGTCGGTCTCGGTGTGGGTCACGGCTCCTCCAGACGACGTCCGTGCGGGTGTGCGCGGGCAACGGTAGAGAGGCGGGGACGCGTGCCAGGTCGGCGTCCGGGTGGGTGCGGGATGGACGTTCTGGCTCTCGCTCTCGGGAGACGGCGTCCACGACGCTCGGGCGGTTCCCACTCCTGAGGAGGCGCGCATGTCCACCCCCTACTGGGTCGCCGGCCGGCCGGTCACCGGCACCGAGGTGCTCGAGGTCCGCTCGCCGCACGACGGCGCCCTCGCCGGGACGACCACGACCGCCACCGCCGAGGACGTCGAGGCCGCGGTCGCCGCCGCCGAGGCGGTCCGCGCCGAGTACGCCGCGACGCCGGCCCACGTGCGCGCCGCCGCGCTCGACACCGTCTCCCGGCGGCTGGCCGAGCGCAGCGAGGAGGTCGCCGCGCTGATCACCGCCGAGTCGGGCAAGCCGCTCAAGTGGGCGCGGCTGGAGGTGGCCCGCGCGGTGTCGACCTTCCGCTGGGGCGCGGAGGAGGCCCGGCGCTGGTCGGGCAGCCTGCAGCGGCTGGACACCGACCCGGCGGCCACCGGCCGCCTGGCCCTGGTGCGTCGTGTGCCGCGCGGCCCGGTGCTGGGCATCGCCCCGTTCAACTTCCCGCTCAACCTGGTGGCCCACAAGGTCGCCCCGGCGATCGCGGTCGGGGCGCCGATCGTGCTCAAGCCCGCACCGGCCACGCCGCTGACCGCGCTGCTGCTCGGGGAGGTCCTGGCCGAGACCGACCTGCCGGCCGGCGCCTGGTCGGTGCTGCCGGTGCCGAACGAGGTGGCCGCGCAGCTGGTGCAGGACCCGCGGCTGCCGGTCGTCTCGTTCACCGGCTCGGTGCCGGTCGGCTGGTCGATCCGCGAGTCGGCGCCGCGCAAGCACGTGACCCTCGAGCTCGGCGGCAACGCCGCGGCCGTCGTCGCGCCCGACCAGGACGACGTGGCCCTGGGCTGGGCGGCCTCCCGCATAGCCACCTTCGCCATGTACCAGGCCGGGCAGTCCTGCATCTCGGTGCAGCGGGTGTTCGCCCACCGCGCCGTCGCGCAGGCGCTCGGCGACCGGGTGGTCGAGGCGGTGGGCAAGCTGGTCACCGGCGACCCCACGGACGACGCCACCGACGTCGGCCCGCTGATCGACGAGCAGGCCGCCCGGCGGGTGGAGAGCTGGGTCGCCGACGCCGTGGCCGCCGGCGCGCGGGTCCTCACCGGCGGCACCCGCGAGGGCGCCTCCTACGCGCCCACGGTGCTCACCGACGTCCCGGCCGACGCCAAGGTGTCCCGCGAGGAGGTCTTCGGGCCGGTCGTCGTCCTCGAGACCGTCGACTCGGTGGACGAGGCGTTCGCGCGGGTGAACGACAGCCGCTTCGGGCTGCAGGCCGGCGTCTTCACCCGCGACCTGCAGGTGGCCTTCCGCGCCGCGCAGGTGCTCGAGGTCGGGGGCGTGATCGTCGGTGACGTGCCGAGCTTCCGCGCCGACCAGATGCCCTACGGCGGCGTCAAGGACTCCGGCACCGGCCGCGAGGGCGTGCACGCGGCGATGGAGGACCTCACCGAGGAGCGCGTCCTGGTGCTCACCGGCATCTCCGTCTGACCGTGGCGCCGCCCCTGGTGGCCGCCTCCGGAGGCGGCCACCATGGGGCGATGACCGGGACGACGACCTTCGACGTCGAGCGCCTGCTGCAGCTGTGGAGCGATCCGCTGCCCCACGGGCCGGCCGCGGAGGACGCCTTCCGGTCCCTGTACACCGACCCGGTCACGGTCAACGGGCAGTCGCTCACCGTCGCCGACCTCGTCGCCCGGGCGCGCGCCGTGCAGGGCACGTTCGAGGAGGTCGAGCGCCAGGTCGTCTCGGTCGTCGAGGACGGCGACCGGGTCGCGGTGGCCTTCCGCATGGGCGGCCGGCAGGTGGGTCCGCTGCAGACCTCGGCCGGCCCGCTGCCCCCGACCGGCCGGCGCCTCGAGCTGCGGGTGATCGACGTCCTGACGCTCACCGGCGGCCGGATCAGCGAGATCGTCATGGTCGCCGACGAGCTCGGCGCGCTCGTCGCCCTGGACGCCGTCCGGCTGGCCCCGCCGACGGATTGATCATCGAGTCGTTGCCGCCGACACGCGCCGACACGCTGCGCGGGGCGGCAACGACTCCATGATCGACGAGCCGGGCGCCTCAGCTCTCCAGGTTGGCCATCACGTGCTTGATGCGGGTGTAGTCCTCGAACCCGTACATCGACAGGTCCTTGCCGTAGCCGGAGTGCTTGAAGCCGCCGTGCGGCATCTCGGCGACCAGCGGGATGTGCGTGTTGATCCAGACGCAGCCGAAGTCCAGGGCCCTGCTCATCCGCATCGCCCGGCCGAAGTCCCGCGTCCAGACGCTCGAGGCCAGCCCGTACTCGACGCCGTTGGCCCAGGCGAGGGCCTGCTCCTCGTCGGAGAACCGCTGCACGGTGATGACCGGGCCGAAGACCTCCCGCTGCACCAGCTCGTCGTCCTGCCGGAGCCCGGCGACGACGGTGGGCTCGACGAAGAAGCCGCGGTCGCCCTGGCGGTGGCCGCCGGCGGTGATCTCGGCGTGGTCGGGCGCGCGGTCGAGGAAGCCGGTGACGTGCGCGAGCTGGTTGGCGTTGTTCACCGGGGGGACGAGCGCGTCCTCGTCACCGGCGCCGCCCTCGTACGTCGTCCGGGTGTTGCGCGCCTGCTCGGACAGCGCCGCGACGAAGTCGTCGTGGATGCCCGGCCCGGCCAGCACGCGGGTGGCGGCGGTGCAGTCCTGCCCCGCGTTGAAGTAGCCGGCGACCGCGATCGCCTCGGCGGCGGCCTCGAGGTCGGCGTCGTCGAAGACGACCACCGGGGCCTTGCCGCCGAGCTCCAGGTGCACCCGCTTGACGTCGCGCGCGGCCGACTCGGCCACCGCCATGCCCGCGCGCACCGACCCGGTGATCGAGACCATCTGCGGGGTGCGGTGCTCCACCAGGGCCCGGCCGGTGTCGCGGTCGCCGCAGACCACGTTGAGGACGCCCGGCGGGAGGAACTCCGCGGCCAGCTCGGCCATCCGCAGCGTCGTCGCCGGGGTGGTGTCGCTGGGCTTGAGGACGACGGTGTTGCCGGCCGCGATCGCGGGCGCGAACTTCCAGACCGCCATCATCATCGGGTAGTTCCAGGGCGTCACCTGGCCGATCACCCCGACCGGCTCGCGCCGGATGAAGGACGTGTGCCCGGCCATGTACTCCGCCGCGGCCTTGCCCTCGAGGTTGCGCGCGGCGCCGGCGAAGAACCGGATCTGGTCGACCATCGGCGGGATCTCCTCGCTCGCGGTCAGCCCGAGCGGCTTGCCGGTGTTGCGGCTCTCCAGTGCCACCAGCTCCTCGCCGTGCGCCTCGATGGCGTCGGCGAGGCGGTACAGCGCCAGGGACCGCTCCGACGGCGTGGCGTCCCGCCAGCCCGGGAAGGCGCCGGCCGCCGCGCTGTAGGCACGGTCGACGTCCTCGGCCGAGGACACCGGGGCGGAGGCGAACACCTCGCCGGTGGCCGGGTCCACCAGGTCCATCCGGTGACCGTCGGTGGCGTCGACGTGCTCCCCACCGACGAAGTTGCGCAGCTCGAGCTTCTCGCTCACCGCAGGTCCCTCTCGTTCGACTGTGCTGATCCGATCGTCATCGTGCCTCGGGACCGTCGAACGGTCCAGTCTCCGGGTTCAAAACCTGCGGATTCGGTCGTCCAGCGGTCTCGGCCTCGACCTCGGCGAGGATCTCCGACCCGGTCACCACCGTCTCGGCGAAGTGCCGGTGCATCCACGCGAGGTGATCGTGGCGGCTGCGCATGATCCGGAGGGTGTCCCAGTTGGGGAACACCTGCTGCAGCACGTGCTCCTGCATCAGTCGCGGGTCGACCTCGTAGACGTGCTCGAAGGTCGTCTGCGCCACCTCGCTGGCCCGCAGCGCGGGCGGCGGGGTGTGCTGCTCGGCGAACCGGTACGGCGCGGTGGCCGCCGGTCCGGTGGGCTGGTCAGTGCCGGACATCGGGGTCCTCCCCGTAGGCGCGGTCGAGCAGGTACTTGCCCGGGTTCATGACGTTGTTGGGGTCCAGCGCCCGCTTGACCTCGAGCATGACGTCGAAGCCCCTGCCGAGCTCCTGCGGCAGCAGGTCGACCTCGCCCTCGCGGCAGGACCCGTGGCAGGCGCTCATCGAGCCGCCGTGCGCGATCGCCACCGCGGCGATGTCCCGCTTGGCCTGCACCCAGGCCGCCCAGGCGGCGTCGTCGAGGCGCTGCTCCCAGATGCCGACGTCGATCTCGGTCAGGTAGTCGACCCCGGTGCTCGCCGACGTGTAGGCGAACATCCCCCAGTCGTCGAAGACGTCGGTCTTCCGGCGCAGGTCGGCCAGGATCTCGTGCCAGGCCCGGCTGACCGCCGGCACGTTCGAGAAGTTGACCGCGGCGTCCTCGCAGTGCCAGGACATCGGGATGACCTGGCCGTCCTTGGTGCGGCCGTGCAGGGGGGTGGCGTAGCGGTCGTGCCGCGCGGCCCAGTCGCCCTCGGAGATCTCGTCGCCCAGGTAGCGGGCGCCGTGCTCCTTGGCGATGCGGAACAGCCGCTTGCCGCCGGCCCGGACCTCGTCCTCGTAGCCGTACATGACCGAGCAGACCAGCGCCCGGACGTCGGAGGGCTGCGGGATGTAGGCCTCGTCGTCGCGGCGCAGGTAGGCGACCTTGTGCTCGTCGAAGAGCACCGCGCCGGCGAAGGTGGCCACCCCGGCCCGGGCCAGGGCGCCGGTGCAGGCGTGGGCGTCGTCGTAGCTGTCGAACGCCCAGAACGGCGAGAGCTCGGCCTCCGGCTTGGGGAACAGCTTCAGCGTCGCCCTCGTCGCGATGCCGAGGGTGCCCTGGTGGCCCATGAACAGGTGCTTGAGCTGGTAGCCGCTGGAGCTCTTGCTGATCTTGCGCCCGATGCCGTCACCGACGTGCAGCACGTCGCCGGTGGGCAGCACGTGGTCGAAGCTGAGCACCAGGTCGCGGGTGTGCCCGTAGCGGGAACCGATCAGCGACCAGCCGCTGGTGCCGATCCGGCCACCGACCAGCGAGCACGGGTAGGACGCCGGGTCGTCCGGGTAGAAGAGCCCGTGCTGGGCCAGCCGCTCGTTGAGCTTGAGCATGCTGATGCCGGTGCCGACCGTGACGGTGCGGTTGACCAGGTCGAGCTCGTGGATCTGGTTCATCCGCTTGACGTCGACGACGATGCCGCGGCGCATGGGCACCGCGCCGTCGGTCAGCCCGGTGCCGCCGTCCCGGGGGACCACCGGGACGCGCAGGTCGTTGGCGATGCGCACCACGGCCGCCACCTGCTCGGTCGAGGTGGGCAGCACCACGAGGTCGGGCACGCGCTCGGACCAGCGGTGCACCGGGAAGGGCGCGGGCACCCGGGCGCGGTTGTAGCGGTCGGTCTTCGCCAGGAGGATCTGGTCGTCGGCGAGCACCGGCCGCAGCGCCGCGACGAGGGTGGCCAGGCGGGCGTCGTCCATCGGCTCCGTGGTGAACGGGGCCGTGCCGATCGTCCCGAGGGTCGGTTCGGTCGTCGTCATGGTCAGTGCCCTCCGCACCCGCAGCCGCCGGAACCGTTGCCGCACCCGCCGCCGCAGCCGCCGCCACCGCAGCCGCCGCGTGAGCTGCCGGAGGCCCGCCGGGCCCGGCCCGGGACGCCGGTGCGCTCCTGCGCGAGCCGGCGGTCGCCGACGTCGCCCCGGGAGCCGCCCACGGTGATGCCGAGCGACTGGGCGAACAGCTCGTGCAGGTCGACGACGTCGATGTCCTGCGCGTCGCCGGCCTCCGACAGCGGCCGCTCCGACCACGGGCAGGCGCTGACCAGCGTGTCGACGTCGAGCTCGGCGGCCCGCTCCAGGCGCATCGCGCTGATCTTCGCGGTGAGCTCGGGCTTCTCCACGGGCAGCCCGCCGCCACCGCCGGAGCAGTAGGACCACTGGGTGACCCGGTCCACGTCCTCGAACCGCAGCCCGGGGATGGCCCGCAGCAGCTCACGGGGCTCGGCCCAGATGCCCTTGCGCTTGTTGAGCCGGCACGGGTCGTGGTACGTGATCGCCCGGTCGACCGGGACCGAGGGGGTCAGCCTCCCCTCGCGCAGCAGCTGGGCCAGGACCTCGATGACGAGGACGACCTCGATGTCGAACTCCTCGCCGAAGTACTTCGGGTAGTCCTCGGTGAAGCTGATGTAGTCGTGCGGGTCGAGCACCAGCACCCGCTTGGTGCCGGTGGCCCGCCAGTTGTCGAGGTTGTGCCGGGCGAAGCGCTGGGCCTGCTCGGCGTAGCCCATCTCGGCCGCCGGCCCGCCGCAGCACCACTGCTCGCCCATGAGGCCGAACTCGTAGCCGGCCATCTGCAGCATCTGGGCCACCGCCCGCGGCACGGACGTGCGGTAGAAGGCGGC
The DNA here is from genome assembly GCF_041018925.1 of Geodermatophilus maliterrae. Classification (NCBI taxonomy): domain Bacteria; kingdom Bacillati; phylum Actinomycetota; class Actinomycetes; order Geodermatophilales; family Geodermatophilaceae; genus Geodermatophilus; species Geodermatophilus maliterrae. Next base: position 5,458 of record NZ_JBFNXQ010000025.1, on the reverse strand, counting down.
CTCGCAGTCGACGAAGAGGACCGTCTCGCCGCCGATCGGGATGTCGAGGCCCTCGGCCCAGTCGCGCACCCTCTCCTGGCTGACCGGCGTCTCGCCGAGGACGGGCTCGTGCGTGCGCAGGTCGGTGCGCTCGTTCCAGATCTGCCAGTTCGGCTGGTGCACGCCGCTCTCCACGGCCAGGGAGCGCACCGCCTTGACGACGTCGACCGTGCGGGTGCGGAACCGGTAGAAGTCGCCGGTGAACAGCGTGTTCGGGCACCGGAGCTCGCACGCGCCGCACTGGGTGCAGTTGACGTAGTCGGCGGCGATGTCGGCGATGTCGAGCTCGCCGCGCTCCATCGCGATGACGTTGGCGTGGAACGCCGTGGGGGTCCAGGACTCGTTGCGCTCGACCTGGGTGACCGGGCAGACCTCGCGGCAGAACTTGTGGCCCGACGAGAAGCAGTTGTAGGACGTGTTGCGCCACTGCTCGACGAACGCGGCCGTCCTCGGGTCCTGGTTCGGCGGCGGGATCGGACCGGCGAGCGTCTCCGGGTAGTCCGCCAGCTCGGGCGGGTTGGACGGGGCGCCCGGGGTGAACGGCTCGGAGAGGGCGTCTGCTCCCGGAGCCCGCTCGGGCTGGACCTGTGTCACTGGGTGCTCCTCGTCACAGGGCGGCTGGGTCTGCGTCACGCTAACGGTCAAAACCTATGGAATCAACGGTTAAGGCCGTGGGTCGCGGATGGGACACTCGTGGTCACCACGGTCACGGGAGGCGAGGGTGCAACTGCTCAGCGGTGACGCCCGGCGCGCCGTCTTCGCACCGCTCGACGACGGCGCGCTGCGCAGCGAGGCCGTCGTCCGCCGGGTGGGCAGCGCCATCGCCCTCGGTCTCCTGGCCGACCGTGAGCAGCTGCCCACGGAGACCGACCTGGCCACCATGCTCAAGGTCTCCACGGTGACCCTGCGCGAGGCCCTGGCCGAGCTGCGCAAGCTCGGTCTGGTCGAGACCCGCCGCGGTCGCGGCGGCGGCAGCTTCGTCCGGTCGCGGGACGACGTCCTGACCGAGCTCGCCGACGCCCGCCTGGCCGAGCTGGGCACCACGGACCTGCGCGAGCTCGGCGACGTCCACAGCGCGGTCGCGGCGGCGGCGGCGCGCCTCGCGGCGTCGCGGGCCTCCCGCACCGAGATCGCCCGCCTGCGCGACATCGTCGACCGGCTGGCCTCGGCGGGGTCGGTGACCGGCCAGCGGCGGACCGACGGCCGGTACTACATCGAGCTCGCCGCCTGCGCCCAGTCGGTCCGGCTGACCATGCAGGAGATGGACCTGCACCTGGAACTCGGCCAGCTGCCGTGGCCGCCGTCGCACGCCCCCGGGCTGCTCGACGTCATCGTCGCCGGCCACCGGGCCGTCATCGACGCGATCGAGGACCGCGACGCCGCCCGGGCCCGGGCGCTCACCGAGGCGCACATCGAGACCCGCACGGTCTGGGCCATCGAGCTGCGGCTGCAGCGCCTCGGGGACCTGACCGCGCCGCAGCGGGAGGTCTCGTGACCCTCGGGGGAGCGGAGGAGGTCGCGCGGGTCGCCGCAGCGGTGTCCGACCTCGTCGAGCAGGTGTTCGTCACCGTCGCCAGGGTCCGCGAGGCGGTGCTGCGGTCGGTCGAGCGCGACGGGCTGCGGGCCGGGAGGTGGGTCCTGCCGGACGGCGTGCAGGAGCTGCTGCGCGAGCCCGGGCAACTCGCCGTCGGGCTGGGACTGGTCGTCGCGCCCCGGCCCGAGCAGGGCCTGCCGCAGCGGCTGGAGTGGTGGCAGGTCGACCCGGACGGTGGGGAGCTGCACACCCTCGAGCCGGACCTGCGGCCGACCAGCCTGGGCTACTACGACTACACGGCCACCGAGTGGTACGACGTCCCGCGGCGGACCGGGCAGCGACACGCCTTCGGCCCCCACGTCGACGTCCACGGCACCGGGCGCTACGTGCTGACGCTGACCGAGCCGGTCGTGGCCGGGAGCGGGTTCGTCGGCGTGGCCGGCGCCGACGTCCCGGTGCGTCGGTTCGAGACCCACCTGTTGCGGGCCCTCGGCCGCCTCCCGGCGCCCTTCGTCCTGCGCAACGACGAGGACCGGGTGGTCCTCTCCACGGCGCCGCGGTACCTCGTCGGCAGCCTGCTGCCGACAGGAGCCGGGACGCCGGAGTCGGAGGTGCCGGTCCCGGGTGTGCCCTGGCGGCTGCTGCTCGTCGACGGCGGGCGCCTCCTCACCGCCTGACCCGGTCCCGGGGTCCGGAGACCAGAACGAGACCGGACGTCACCGCCGGGTGTCTTGTCCTGTGAACTCTGGCTCTATAGGTTTCCGGCCGACCTTGTGGCCTGGGGCACACCGACGTCCGTCGGTGCGCCGCGCCACCGAGCCGAGGAGACCCGGTGACACCACCCGGAGCACACGGCGGCCCGACCGCCGACGACGCACAGCTCGCCGCGCTGGGCTACACCGGCCAGTTCCACCGCAGCATGGGCCTGTGGGCCAACATGGCCCTCGGGTTCACCTACCTGTCGCCCCTGGTGGGCGTGTACTCGCTGTTCGCCTACAGCCTGTCGATCGGTGGCCCGCCGGCGATCTGGTGGATCGTCATCGTCGGCGTCGGGCAGCTGCTGGTGGCGCTGGTCTTCGGCGAGGTGGTCTCGCAGTACCCGCTGGCCGGCGGCATCTACCCGTGGACGAGGCGGCTGTGGAACCGGCGGTACGCCTGGATCGTCTCGTGGGTCTACATCTGGGCGATCATCGTCACCGTCACCGCGGTCGCCGAGTTCGGCGGCGGTTTCGTGGCCGCGCTGTTCGGCGTCGAGGCCACCCCGGGGGTCGTCCTGCTGACCGCCGTCGCGCTGCTGGTCATCGCCTTCGTCGTCAACTACAGCGGCACGCGCATGCTGGCCCGCATCGCCAAGGTCGGCCTCGCCGCCGAGCTGATCGGCGTCATCGCACTGGGCCTCTTCCTGCTGCTGTTCCGCCGGGAGCAGCCGTTCTCGGTCTTCTTCGACACCCTCGGCGCCGGCGGTGACGCGGGGTACGTCGGTACCTTCCTGGCCGCCGCGCTCTCCGGGCTGTTCCTGTTCTACGGCTTCGAGGCCTGCGGCGACGTCGCCGAGGAGGTCGCCGACCCGACCCGCCGCATCCCCAAGGCGATGGTCCTCACGATCCTCGTCGGCGGCGTCTCCGGCCTCCTCTCCTACGCCGGCTACGTGCTGGCCGCGCCCGCCGCCCAGCTGCAGGCCATCGTGGCGGGGGAGGACGTGGACCCGATCCCGACGATCCTGGTGAGCGCACTCGGCACCGTGGGCTCCAAGGTCTTCCTCGTCGTCACGGTGGTCGCGTTCGTCTCCTGCGTGCTCTCGCTGCAGGCGGCGGGCAGCCGGTTGCTCTACGCCTTCGCCCGCGACCGCATGCTCCCGGCCAGCGGCTGGCTCTCGCACGTCTCCGACCGGCACGCCGTCCCCACGAACGCGCTCCTGGTCGTGTGCGTGGTGCCGGCGCTCATCTGCCTGTTCGTCTACTGGCAGCCCGACAGCCTCGCCCGCGTCACCGCCTTCGCGGTGCTGGGCATCTACATCGCCTTCCAGGCCGTCGTCCTCGCCGCGCTCCGGCAGCGGCTCAGGGGCTGGCGCCCGGCCGGCCTGTGGAACCTGGGCTCCGCCGGTCTGGTCGTCAACGTCCTGGCCCTGGCCTACGGGGTCTTCGCCATCGTCCTGCTGGTCAAGCCGGCTCCGGGGACCGAGACCTTCCTCGACCGCTGGATCGTGGCCGTGGGCCTGGCCGTCGTCGCCGGTACGGGGCTGCTGTACCTGTTCACCGCCCGTCCGGACCGGCACTCTGCGCACATCCCCGAGGGCGATGCCCGCGAGGTGGCCGCACAGCTCCACCAGATCCGGCGCGGCGCCTCGATGCAGGCCCGTGCCCAGGCGAGCGAGGAGATCCGATGAAGTTCAGCTATGCCATGCTCCCCGACTACCCCCTCGAGGAGTCGCTGCGGGCGATCGAGGTGGCCGACGAGCTCGGCTTCCACGCGGTGTACGCGGCCGACGAGACCTGGCACAAGGACCTCTGGCTGCTGTTCGCCGCCGCGGCCGCCCGGACCTCCCGGGTCCGCATGGGTCCCAGCGTCTCGGCGGTCACCCTCCGCGAGCCCACCCTGATCGGGCAGGCCGCCGCCACGCTGGACGAGCTGACGGGGGGCCGGGCGGAGGTCGTGCTCTCCAGCGGCAACTTCGGCCTGCTCGCGCAGTACAAGCTCGACTGGACGAAGACCAAGCCGCTGTCGCGGGTCGTCGAGGGGGTGCACGTGCTCCGGACGTTCCTCGACGACGGTGCCATCACCTTCGACGGCGAGTTCTTCCGCTACGACGGCCTGTTCACCTTCGCCCGGCCGGTGCAGGAGCGGGTGCCGGTGAAGATGGGCGCGATGCGGGGGCCGAAGTCGTTCGAGGCCGCCGCCGAGCACTCCGACGGCTGTCACCACGCGCTGAGCTACACCCGTGGGGCCTACGAGTACGCCGCCGAGCACCTGCGGATCGGCGCCGAACGGGCCGGCAAGGACTGGACGTCGCTGGACTTCGGCGCGTGGGTCGTCGTCTCCGTCGGCCGGGACTCCGCGGCGGCCAAGGACGCCGCCCGCAGCATGGTGGGCATCTACGCCTCGTCGATGCCCGCCGAGCAGCTCGAGCGCAACGGCGTGGACCCCGAAGACCTCAAGCCGATCGTCGACGCGATCGCCGGCGGGGACCTGGCCAAGGGCATCGAGCTGACCAGCCCGGAGCTCGCCGACAAGCTGTCGTTCTCCGGCACGCCCGAGGAGGTGACGGCGAAGATCAAGGAGATCGAGCCGGCCGGCGTCAACCACCTCATCGCCGCCATCACCGACGCCGCCATGGTCAAGGCCTTCACCGGCCGCGAGCTGGCCGGCGTCGCCACGGTGGAGGAGCAGTTGCGGCTGCTGCACGACGAGGTGATGCCCGCCTTTGCCTAGCGGAGCCCGGCCCCCTCGCAGGGCCCCGCCGCGAGCGTGCGAGCGGTGGGGGGCGAGGGGGTCCTTCGTCACCGAGTGGGCGGGTGGAGGGCGAGCCAGAGCTCGGCGCGCACGCCGGGGGAGTCGAGGTCGCGGCCCAGCAGCTCCTCGGCGCGCCGGATGCGCTTGCGCAGCGTGTGCCGGTGCACGCCGAGGCGGGCCGCGGCCGGCTCCCACTGGCCGTGCGCGGCGAGCCAGACCCGCAGCGACTCGACCAGATCGCCGGGGCCGGCCCGGTCGGCGGCGACCAGCGGCGCGAGCGCGGCCTCCGCGAAGGCGGTGGTGGCCGCCGGGTCCAGGAGACCGGCCAGCCCGCGGCCGGCCAGGTCGGCGAAGGCGGTGACCGGCCGCCCGGCGGCCCGGGCGCCCCGGGGCGGGCCCCCCGCCCCGGGGGGCCCCCGGGGGGGGCCCCCCCCC
>NZ_JBFNXQ010000241.1:0-202 GCF_041018925.1 Geodermatophilus maliterrae | reverse complement strand
CACCTCGACACGATCCTGCCCGCGGTCGCGGGACTGGTCTCCAGTCAGGAACGAGCCCCACGACCTGACCAGCTTCACCGCCCGTCGAGAGCGCTCCCGGCCGGCACCGCCGCGTGATCGACCTGGCCCTGGACAGGTCGACGACGGCCCGCGGCTAACCATGCACGAGGTCGTTAATGATCTTCAGCGGCGATCACGCCTC
>NZ_JBFNXQ010000240.1:0-207 GCF_041018925.1 Geodermatophilus maliterrae | reverse complement strand
ACCGCAACCGCGCACCTCGTCCCGGCCAGGCACTGCTGGCCCCGATCCGGCAGCTCATCGAGTCGGTCCATGACACCCTCAAAGGCCAGCTCGACCTGGAACTGCACGGCGGCCGCACCCTCACCGGCGTGGCCACTCGAGTCGCCCAGCGCTTGCTGGCGCTCACTGCTGCCATCTGGCACAACCGCGCCACCGGCCAGCCGGTCA
>NZ_JBFNXQ010000024.1:0-54703 GCF_041018925.1 Geodermatophilus maliterrae | reverse complement strand
GCCCGGCGACTCCCCGGCCGGCGCGTACCCGGCCGCCCGCAGCACGGTGAGCACCTCGTCGGCACCCAGGCCGCTGACCAGCACGCCCGGGGCCAGCCGGCGCAGCTCCGCCGCCGCCGTCCGCCGGTCGCTGAGCACCTGGGACAGCAACCCGTGGTCGTCGGAGCGGACGTAGCACTCGATCGCGCCCACCCGCATCCGGCCGTGCTGGCGGGCGACGTCGTCGACCAGGTAGTCCAGCGCCTGCGGCACCGGCGTCCGCGAGGCGCGGGTGAACAGGTCGTGCAGGTCGGTGGCCGACCAGCCGGCGTCCAGCGCCCGCCGGATCGAGCCCTCCGACACCCGGAACACCGTCGCGCCGCCCGAGGACTCGACGTCGGCCACCACGGAGAGCGTGTCGGCGAGCCGGGCCACCAGCGGCCCCGGCGCGACGAGGGTCAGGTCGGGCTGGGCGAGCACGTGGTCGACCGGCTCGGGCAGCAGGCCCGCCATGCCGTCGGCGGCGCCCTCCTCGCCCCGGGCCAGCAGGCCGCGGCCGCCCGTGGACAGCACCCCGCCCACCAGGACGCCGATCCGCGCGGCCTCGGCGAGCACGTCGGGCACCGGCGCCAGCCGGTCGGCCCGCCGCGGCGCGCGCCAGCGCAGCAGCGTCACCAGGTCGTCGGGCGCCAGCCCCCGGCCGGGCGGGGAGTCGGCCAGCGCGGCCAGCGCCGAGCGGCGGATGCCCGGGGCGGTGTGCCGCACCAGGTCGGGGGAGAGCGCGTTGACCGCCTTGCCGGCGACGTCGCGCTGCCCGACCAGCGAGGGCAGCCGGGTGCTCTCCAGCCAGCCGGCGGCCAGCGTGGCCCAGCGGTCGGGCAGCGGCTGCTCCCGCCACAGGTCGTAGCCCCGGGTGGGCAGCCACTCGTCGCGGTGCGGACCGCCGACGTCGAGCAGGCCGGCGCAGAAGCCCAGCTCCAGCAGCCAGCCGGCGTCGGCCTCCGACACCGACAGCGCCCGCGCCAGCCGCTTGCGGTCGCGGACGGCGACCCCGCCGCTGCGCAGCAGCCCGGCCGGCTCCTCCTCGAGCACCGCCAGCAGCTCGCCCACCCGGCCGACGGCCTCCAGCGCCGCGCCCGCGGCCTGCAGGTCGACGGCGGCCGGGTCGCGCTCGACGACGGCCGGCTCGGGACGCAGCCGCGGCGGCCCGTAGGGCTGGTCCCCCCGCAGCAGCAGCCCGATCTCGCGGGGCAGCTCCACGTTGAGCGCGTCGATCCGCGCCAGCAGCCCGGCCTGCAGCAGCCGGCGGGCCGGTGATGCCGCGCCGCCGCCGCTCTCGGGCAGGTGGCCCACCGGCCGGTCGCCGGCCAGCCGCTCGAGCACCTCGCGCTCGGCCGCCTCGAGCGCGCCGACCGCCGCGGCCAGGTCGGCCGGCAGGGTCACCCGCAGCTCGGCCGCCCGGCGGCCCAGCCCGGCGGGGTGGCGGACGGCGCGGCGCACCTGGTCCGGGGCGTGCAGGACGTCGTCGCCCCACAGCAGCGCCCGGGTGGTCAGCCGGTCGATCGCGGCGTCGAGGACGTCGTCGGGCACCCCGGGCAGCGCCGCGGCCACGTCCGCGGCCTCGATGCCGTCGGTCGGGGCCAGCAGGACGACGTCGAGCACCTGCAGGGTGGCCGCGTCGAGGTCGTCGAGCGCCCGGTCCACCGACACCGGGACCGCCAGCCGGCTGGCCAGCGCGACGACGTCCGAGGGCGCGGGCCGGGCGACGTCGGGCCGCGCGGTGAGCAGTGCCGCGAGCTGGGCGTCGCTGCGGGTGCGCAGCCACGCGGCCAGCGTGGCGGGACGGTCGGCAGGCATCCGGTCAACGCTACGTCGGCGCGGGCGGCCCTGCCGCCGTCGCACCCGGGCCTGCCAGCATGGAGGGCGTGCACCCGGCCGCCGACGACCCGCACACCCGTGCCGCGCTGGAGGGCTACCGGGCCGGTGCGCTGCGCTGGCTGGCCGGTGGGGTCATCGCCGTCGTCGTGGCCGTGCTGCTCGGCGCGGTGGCCATCAGCGTCGCGGAGGACCGCGGCCGCCCGCTGCCCCTCGTCGGCATGGTCGTGGTCGTGCTGGTCGTCAGCGGCCTCGCCGCCGCGGTGGCCGGGCTCGGGGGCCTGCTGCGGGCGCTGCGCTGGCAGCGGGGGCTGTCCGCCGTCGGGTGGCAGCGGGGGCTGCTGCGCATCGCCGGCCCGGCGATCGTCGCCTTCGAGCCCGAGGGCTACGACGAGTGGGACCCCGACGACGAGCCGGTGCGGCTGCGCCTGGTCAGCACCTCGGTGTGGCGCACCCGCCAGGTCCAGGACCTCGACGGCGGCGAGGTGCGCGCGGCGCCGGTCGGCAGCGGCCAGTGGGTGCTCACCGCCGAGGGCCTGCCCACCCTCTACGGCGCCCGCACCGCCGGCCGCTCCCGCCGCACTCCCCGCGATCGGGGGTGATGCGGGTGCGGCTGCTGCGGGTAGGACACGGGGCACGCGAGAATGACCCCGACGCGCACCCTGGGGGGTGTGCCCGGAGCACGGAGGCGACATGGCCAAGCGCAAGGAGAAGCACGCTCACCTGGTCGAGCCCACCTGGGGGCAGTCGGAGGACGCCGGGCCGCCGGTGACCGAGTTCCTCGGCGAGATGGCCGGCCCGCTGTCGCCCTTCGGTGAGGACCACAGCTTCCCGCTGCCGCCGGAGCGGATCCGCTACGCCCACCCCACCGACAAGCCCAACCGGGCCGGGGTGCAGCTCCCGGAGAACCGCCGGCGATGAGCGGGCCCGCGCTGCCGTCCTACGCGAGCGGCACCTCGACCGTCCCCCTCCTCGGGGACACGATCGGTGCGGACCTGGACCGGACGGCGGCGCGGGTGGGCGACCACGAGGCGCTGGTCGAGTGCGCCACGGGCCGCCGCTGGACCTATCGGCAGCTGGTCGCCGACGTCGACGCCTGCGCCCTCGGCCTGGACGCCCTCGGCGTGGGCAAGGGCGACCGGGTCGGCATCTGGGCGCCCAACTGCGCCGAGTGGGTCTTCGTCCAGTACGGGACGGCGAAGCTCGGCGCGATCCTGGTGAACATCAACCCCGCCTACCGCACGCACGAGCTGGCCTACGTCCTGCAGCAGGCCGGGATCTCGGTGCTGGTGGCCGCGCCGGAGTTCAGGACCAGCGACTACCGGGCGATGGTGGCCGAGGTCCGCGGCGAGTGCCCGGACCTGCGCCAGGTCGTCTTCCTCGGCGACCCGGAGTGGGAGCGGCTGATGGCCACCGGCCGGGCCGCCGACCGGGGCCTGCTGGCCGAGCGGGCCGCCGAGCTCTCGCCGGACGACCCGATCAACATCCAGTACACGTCGGGGACCACCGGCTTCCCCAAGGGCGCCACGCTCAGCCACCACAACCTGCTCAACAACGGCTTCTTCGTGGGCGAGGGCTGCGGCTACACCGAGGCCGACCGGATCTGCATCCCGGTGCCCTACTACCACTGCTTCGGCATGGGGATGGGCAACCTCGGTGCCACCAGCCACGGGGCCACCATGGTCATCCCGGCACCGGCGTTCGACCCCGCGGCCACGCTGCAGGCCGTGCAGGACGAGCGGTGCACGTCGCTCTACGGCGTCCCGACGATGTTCATCGCCGAGCTGGCGCTGCCTGACTTCGGCACCTACGACCTCTCCAGCCTGCGCACCGGGATCATGGCCGGCTCGCCGTGCCCGGTGGAGGTGATGAAGCGGGTGGTCGCCGAGATGGGCATGACCGAGGTGACCATCTGCTACGGCATGACCGAGACCTCCCCGGTCTCCACCCAGACCGGCGCCGACGACGACCTCGACCGCCGCACCTCCACCGTCGGGAGGGTGCACCCGCACCTGGAGGTGAAGGTGGTCGACCCCGCCACCGGCATCACCGTGCCGCGCGGGACGCCGGGGGAGTTCTGCACCCGCGGCTACTCGGTGATGCTCGGCTACTGGCAGCAGCCGGAGAAGACCGCCGAGGTCATCGACGCGGCCCGCTGGATGCACACCGGCGACCTCGCCGTCATGGACGAGGCCGGCTACCTCAACATCGTCGGCCGGATTAAGGACATGGTGATCCGCGGCGGGGAGAACGTGTACCCGCGCGAGGTCGAGGAGTTCCTCTACACCCACCCCGACGTCGTCGACGCCCAGGTCATCGGGGTGCCCGACGAGCGCTACGGCGAGGAGCTGATGGCCTGGGTGCGGCTGCGCGAGGGCGCCGAGCCGCTGACCGCCGAGGCCCTGCGGGAGTTCTGCGCCGGGAGGCTGGCCCACTACAAGGTCCCGCGCTACGTCAAGGTCGTCGACGCGTTCCCGATGACGGTCACCGGCAAGGTGCGCAAGGTCGAGATGCGCGAGGCCTCCGTCCAGGAGCTGGGTCTGCAGTCGGCCGCCGCCGTCCGCAACGCCTGAGGCCCCGTCCCGGGTCCCGCCCTGAGCTTGCGAAGGGTGGGGAGGACGGGGTCCTTCCTCTGCCCCCCGCCACTCGCGAGCTCGCGGCGGGACCCTGCAGGGGGGCCGGCGGGGTCCTCCTCCGCTCACGTCACCCGGACGGGGACGACGAGCGCCCGGTGGTCCGACAGCGGCAGCCGGGGCGCCTCCGCCGCCCCCGTGGCCACCAGCCGGCCGCGGGCCAGCACGTGGTCGAGCTGCCGGGTGGGCGCGTGGGCCGGGAAGGTCGCGCCCGCGGCCAGGGACCGCAGGCCACTGACCCGGGTGGCCTGCCGCGGCTCCATGTTCAGGTCGCCGAGCAGCACCAGCGGCTCGCGGGTGCCGGCCAGCGAGCGCACCAGCCGGCGCAGCTGGAAGGAGTTCCAGCCCGGGATGAACGACAGGTGGGTGGCGGCCACGGTGAACTGACCGTGCGGGCCGTCGAGCACGGCGGCCACGGCCACCCGCGGCTCGTCGCCGACCAGCTTCGGCGCCCGGGCACCCCGGAACCACACCGGCACCCGCCCGTTCAGCGCCGGCAGCCGCACCACCCGCCAGGACACCACCGGGAAGCGCGACAGCAGGGCGATGCCGTAGCTGGCCGAGCCTGGCTGCTCGTCACCGGTGGCGGCCATCCACGTGCCTCCGGGGGTGCCCGCCAGCGCGGCGACGAACTGCGAGTCGACGGCGCCCATCGCCTCGGCGGCCACCGCGGTGAGGTCGGCGTTCATCGAGCGGGGCTGGTCGCGGTCGACCTCCTGCAGGCCGAGGACGTCGGCGTCCAGGGTCTTCACCGCGGCGGCCAGCCGGTCGACGTCGACCCGGTCGTCCACCGTCGAGCGCCCGTGCAGGATGTTGAAGGTCGCGATGCGCACGTCGTCCTGCGTGCCCCGGCCGGCCCGTCCCCACGCGTGCGTGACGCGCCCGGTCGCGGGTAGCAGCCGGGTCGTGCAGCCCTCCGACCGCGACGAGATCCGCGACCTCCTCAAGCGCACCGCCGTGGCCCTCAAGGAGGGTGGCGTCCCCTTCGCCCTGTGCGGGGGGTACGCGGCCTGGGTGCGCGGCGCCCCCGAGCCCGACCACGACGCCGACTTCCTCGTCCCCTCCGCCGAGGCCGAGCGGGCGGTCAAGATCCTCCACGACGCCGGCCTGCAGGTCGAGGACCCGGCCGAGGACTGGCTGACCAAGGTCGTCCAGGGCAACTCGTTCGTCGACGTGCTGTGGCGCACCTGCGGCCACCCGGTGGAGAGCGACCTCATCGAGCGCGCCGAGGACAGGTCCGTGCTCTCGGTGCACATGCCCGTCCTCGCGGCCACCGACATCCTGGTCACCAAGCTCATGGCGCTCGACGAGCACTACTGCGACTTCTCGCGGCTGTTGCCGGTGGCGCGGGCGCTGCGCGAGCAGGTCGACTGGCACACCGTCCGGCGCGAGGTCGCCGACAACGACTTCGCCGTCGTCTTCCTCGACCTGCTCGGCCGCCTCGGGGTGGTCGGGGAGGAGGTCGGCGCGGGCTGAGCAGCTCCGCCGCCGCGGCCGGCCCCGCGACCACGACGGCGGTGATCGGTGAGCCGGTGGGTCGCCGGGGTCCGGGACGGGCGGGCACCCGGTCAGGCCGGGCGCGACGGACGACTAGCCTGGGCGGGGAGCGGTGCGTGCGCGCCGCCGTCGGCCGGCCCCCGGGCCGGGACACCCGCGAACGAGGGAACGAACGTGCCCACCGGCAAGGTCAAGTGGTTCAACCCCGAGAAGGGCTTCGGCTTCCTCTCGCGCGAGGACGGTCCCGACGTCTTCGTGCACAAGGACGCCCTGCCGTCGGGGACCACCGAGCTCAAGCCGGGCCAGCGGGTGGAGTTCGGCATCGTCGCCGGCCGCCGCGGCGACCAGGCGCTGCAGGTCCGCGTCCTCGACCCGCTGCCGTCGGTGGCGGCCAAGGTCGCCGCACAGCACCGCAAGAAGCCCGACGAGCTGGTCCCGATCATCGAGGACCTGATCAAGCTGCTCGACGACGTCTCGAACTCCCTGCGCCGCGGCCGGCACCCCGACCGCGGCGAGTCGCGCAAGGTGGCCGCGGTGCTGCGCGCGGTGGCCGGCGACCTCGAGGCCTGAGGGAGGACCACCCTCCCCCCACGCCCCGCACCCCCGGCGCGGGCCCCTGGAGGGTGGCCGTTCCCTCACCTCACGAGGCGGGGGTGACCGGGGCCGGTGACGGCGTCGGCTCGACCCCGACGTCGCCGCCGGCCCGCAGGAACCCGATCGGCCAGGCGCCGGCGAACACGCAGTCGCCGTGCTCGTCCTCGACCACCACGAGGTAGAAGGCCGGCGGGACGACGTCGGAGCTGTTGATCCCGTCGAACCGGGCCTGCCCGTCCTCGACGTCGACCTCGCCGAGCCGCTCCTGCAGCCGCTCGTCGTAGACCTGCACGCCCCACCCGTTGTCGGCGACCTCCTGGGGGACGGTGAGCACGATCGGGGTGTCGGGGGAGACCTCGACGACCGGCGGTTCGACCTCGTAGCGCTGCCCCTCGCCGTCGCCGCAGTACTGGGTGGGCCGGGCGCTGACCTCCTGCGGCCCGGCCGTCACCGTCACGTCCGGCGGCGCCGACGACCCGCCGGAGCCGCAGCCGGCCAGCGCAGCCGTCAGCACGCCGGCGAGCAGGGCCGGGGTGCCCCCGCTCCTCACGCCCGGCCCTCCGGGACGGTGGGCGGGTCCGTCACCCGGGGCGCGTCCGGCACGGTCGGGGCCGCCGGGTCGACGGGCACCCAGCGCCGCCGGCGCGGCGTCCAGAGCACCAGGCCGACGGCGAGCACGAGCAGCGCGGCGGCGACGGTGAAGCCCAGCCAGCCGATCGGCGGCAGCGCGATGCCGATGCCGCCGCCGACCACCCAGGCCAGCTGCAGCACCGTCTCCGACCGGGCGAACGCCGAGGCGCGCAGGCTCTCGGGCACCTCGCGCTGGATGATCGCGTCGAGGGCCACCTTGCCCAGCGCGTTGGCGACCGCCGCGACGCCGGCGACCGCGGCCGCCATCGCCAGGCCGAAGAACACCGCAGCCAGCACGGTGACCGCCGCGGCGGCCCCGGCCGACCACACGACCACCCGGTCGGGATCGGCGGCGTGCAGCCGCGAGCCGATGCCGGTGCCCAGCACGCTGCCGGCGCCGGCCGCCCCGGCGATCGCGCCGAGGGCGAGGGTGGCCTCCCACCCGTCGGTGACGGTGGCCTGCACGAGGAACGCCGAGAAGATCGTGAGGAACCCGCCGAGCCCGCGCAGCGCCGCGGTGGCCCGCAGCGCCCGGACGACGTTCGGGTCGACCGTGCGGCGCCGGCGCCGGCGACCGGACTGCGGGGCCGGGCCGGTGCTCAGCACGTCGGCCGGCTGCTCGCCGGTCGGGACGTCGACGTGGCGGGGCAGCCGGACCGCCATGACCCCGGTGACGGCGAAGACGGCGGCCGTGGCCCACAGCAGGGGCGCGAAGCCGGCCAGCGCGGCCAGCCCGGCGCCGACGCCGCCGAAGACCCCCGCGGTGACCAGCCCGAACACCGACAGGCGGGCGTTGGCCGAGGTGAGCGACATCGCGCGGGGCAGCACCCGCGGGACCACCGCGGCGCGCAGCACGTTGTGCGCCTTGGACAGCACCAACACGCCGAGCGCCGCCGGGTAGAGGGCGACGTCGTCGAAGTGGGCGGCCATCACCAGCGCCAGGGCCACCCGGCCGAACGACGCCGCGCCCAGGGTCCACCGCCGGCCGCGCTGCAGCCGGTCGAGCAGCGGGCCGATGACCGGGGCCACCACCGCGAACGGCGCCATGGTGACCAGCAGGTACAGCGCCACGTTGCCGCGCTGGGCGTCGGTGGTGGCGGCGAAGAAGAGGGTGCCGGCCAGCGAGACGGCGACCATCGCGTCGCCGGCCATGTGCAGGGCGTTGACCCACAGCAGGTGGGTCAGGCCGGTCTCCGCCGCGCCGTCGGCCCGGCTGGCCGCCCGCACGCGGGCGACCGCGGCACCGGTCAGCTCACGGGCGCGCGCGACGGCGACCCGGGTGACGGTCGCCTTGGGCGCGGGCGGGGGTGCCGTCGGCGGGAGGGCAGGGGGCGGGACGGGGTACGCCGGGTGGCCGTACGCGGGTGCGCCGTAGGCGGGCGGCGCCGGGTACGCCGGCGGTGCGGGGTCCGTGGGGGGTCCCTGGTAGCGCGGCCCGACCGGGGGAGCGGCGGCCATCGGGCGCGTCCCCGGCCGCGGCTCGGTCGTGGTCAGGTCGAGCGGGGTGGTGTCCACGCGGTCGGGCGAGCCGGGCTCGGGCTGCGGCGGCACCGGACGGCGGCGCAGCAGACCCCGGGCGGGCCCGGGCGGACGCGAGGACGGCACGCCTCCATGGTGCCGTACCTCCCTGAGCAGGGGCTGCGACCGCGACGGGCCTCACGAGGGCGGGCCCCGCGACCGCCGCGGCCCCCGCGGCCTCGGCGCCGGGGGAGGCATCGGCGACAATGGCGGCGTGCACCCCGACTCCGCCGACGGCGACCCGCTGACCGCGGCGGTCGACCTCGCCCGCGCCGCGGCCGAGGAGACCGCCGGTGACCCCACGCTCGTCGGTGAGCACCTCGGCGCCACACCCGAGCCGCTCGGCGATCCCGCCGAGGGGGTGCCGCCCGGCGCGCTCGGCCAGGTGCTCACCCACTCCTTCGCCAGCCGCCAGCCCGGCTACGTCGGCTGGCACTGGGCGGTCACCCTCGCCCGCGTCCCCGACAGCGACGAGGTCACCGTCGACGAGGTCGTGCTGCTGCCCGGCGACGCGGCGCTGCTGGCGCCGGCCTGGGTGCCCTGGCACGAGCGGCTGCGCCCCGGCGACCTCTCCGTGGGCGACGTGCTGCCCGCCACCGAGGACGACCCGCGCCTGGTGCCCTCCTACGCCACCGAGGACGACGCCGCGGCCGACCCGGAGGCGCAGGCACTGGCCACCGAGCTGGGGCTGGGCCGCGAGCGGGTGATGTCCCGCGAGGGGCGCAGCACCGCGGCGGCCCGCTGGCTGGCCGGGGAGTTCGGCCCGCGCGCCCCCATGGCCCGCCAGGCACCGGGCCCGTGCGGCACCTGCGGGTTCTTCCTGCCGCTGGCCGGCTCGCTGCGCGGACTGCTCGGCGCCTGCGGCAACGAGTACGCGCCGGCCGACGGCCGCGTCGTCGCCGTCGACTACGGCTGCGGTGCGCACAGCCAGGCGACCCTCGCCGCCGGCGAGCCCGCCGAGGTGGTGACGTCGGCCCGCTACGACACCGCGGACTTCGACGTCCTCTAGCGGCCACCCTCCAGGGGCCCGCGCCGAGCTCGCGAGGCGTGGGGGGGAGGGCGGTTCTTCTGCTGCCAGCGCATGATCCCCAGCCCCACGAACGGCAGCACGATGCCGGCGACGCAGGTCCAGGTCCACACCGGCTCCAGCCGGTCACCGAGCAGCAGCACGACGACGAGGGCCACGACCCACAGCGCCGTCCCGGCCAGCACGACGCGGGCGGTGTCGACGCGCAGCGGGGGAGGAGCCTGCTTGGGCGGGCTCGGCTCGGGGCGGGGCACGCGGCGACCCTAGGCCCCGCAGCACCCGGACCCGCGGGGAGGCGGGCGGGCGGTGTGGCACGCTGTCGCCGCTCACCTCCCGGCAGCAGCGTCCGCAGGAGCCCCCATGCCCGAGAAGTCCCGTCCCTCCGGCGGTGCCGGCGCAGCCGGCCACGTCGGTGACACGCCGGCCGACGTCTCCGCCGGCGCGTCCCGGCCCCGGCGCAGCGAGGGCCCGAGGATCCGGCCACGCAACGGCCTGGACCGGTTCTTCTCGATCAGCGCGCGGCGCAGCACCGTCGGCCGCGAGGTGCGGGGCGGGCTGACCACGTTCTTCACGATGGCCTACATCGTGGTGCTCAACCCGATCATCCTGTCCGGCGCCGACATCACCGGCGCCACGCTGCCCTTCGGCGCCGTCGCCGCGGTGACCGCGCTGGTGGCCGGCGTCCTGACGATCCTCATGGGCGTCGTCGGCCGCTACCCGTTCGCGCTGGCCGCGGGCCTGGGCATCAACGCCATCGTCGCCGTCTTCGCCGCCACCCAGCTGGCCTGGCCGGAGATCATGGGCCTGATCGTGGTCGAGGGCCTGCTGATCACCGTGCTGGTCCTCACCGGGTTCCGGAAGGCGGTGTTCGAGGCCATCCCGCCGCAGCTGAAGACGGCGATCGCGGTCGGCATCGGCTTCTTCCTCACGATCATCGGACTGGCCGACGCCGGGGTGATCCGCCCGGGCACGCCGCTGATCAGCTTCGGTGTCGGCGGCCAGCTCGCCGGGTGGCCGCTGCTGGTCTTCGTCGTCGGGCTGCTGCTGACCGCGGTCCTCGTCGTCCGCCGGGTGCGCGGCGCGCTGCTCATCGGGATCGTCGTCTCGACGGTGCTGGCGATCGTCGTGGAGGCCGTCGCCTCGATCGGGCCGCGCACCGGCGCCGACGGCAGCGAGGCGAACCCGCGCGGCTGGGCGCTGCAGGTGCCCAGCCTGCCCAGCGAGGTCGTCAGCGCCCCGGACCTCTCGCTGGTCGGGCAGTTCTCGCTGTTCGGCGGGTTCGAGCGGATCGGCGTCGTCGCCGCGCTGCTCGTCGTCTTCTCGATCATGATCGCCGACTTCTTCGACACGGTCGGCACGGTCACCGCCGTCGGCGCCGAGGGCGACCTGCTCGACGAGCGCCGCAACCTGCCGGGGTCCCAGCCGGTGCTGCTGGTCGACTCGGTGGCCGCGGCCGCCGGTGGCGCGGCCGGCGTCTCGTCGAACACCACCTACATCGAGAGCGCCTCCGGGGTGGCCGACGGCGCCCGGACCGGGCTGGCCAGCGTCGTCACCGGCGTGCTGTTCCTGCTGGCGATGTTCTTCACCCCGCTGGTGCAGGTGGTCCCCTCGGAGGCGGCCGCCCCGGCGCTGGTGGTCGTCGGCGCGCTGATGATCACTCAGATCCGCACCCTCGAGTGGGACGACATGTCCCTGGTCATCCCGGCGTTCCTGACCATCGCGCTCATGCCGTTCACCTACTCGATCACCAACGGCATCGGCGCCGGCGTGATCAGCTACGTCCTGCTGCGGACGGCGGTCGGCCGGGGGCGGGAGGTGCACCCGCTGATGTGGGTCATCGCCGCCGCCTTCGTCGTCTACTTCGCGCTGGAGCCGCTCCAGCAGCTGTTCTGAGCCCGGCTAAGGGTCGCAGGTAGGCTCCCGGCCGTGACCCGGTCGACGCTGGACACCGCAGCGCTGGCCCACGACCTGCGGCTGGCCGTCATGCGTTTCTCCCGGCGGCTGCGCAACCAGCGGGTCGACACCACGGTCACCCTGACCCACCTCGCGGCGCTGTCGACGCTCAAGCGGCACGGCGCGATGAGCCCGGGGGAGCTGGCCACCCACGAGCGGGTGCAGCCGCCGTCGATGACCCGCGTCGTCGTCGCGCTCGAGGGGATGGGGCTGGTCACCCGCAGCCCGCACCCCACCGACGGCCGCCAGGTCGTCATCGACCTGACGCCGGCCGCCGACGACCTGCTCACCGAGGAGGCGCGGGCCCGCGAGGCCTGGCTGTCCGGGCAGCTGCACCGGCTCACCCCCGAACAGCGCGCGACCCTGCGGGAGGCCGCGCTGATCATGGAGGAGCTCGCCGGTGGGTGACGTCGACGGCCGCTGAGACGACCCCCGCCAGGACCGCGCCGGCCCGCGGCCGGGGGTCCTTCCGGTCGCTGCGGGTGCACAACTTCCGGCTCTACGCCTCGGCGAACCTGGTCAGCCTGACCGGCACGTGGATGCAGCGCATCGGCCAGGACTGGCTGGTGCTGCAGCTCTCCGGCGACAGCGGGGTGGCCCTCGGCCTGGTCACCGCGCTGCAGTTCGGCCCGACGCTGCTGCTGAGCATGTACGGCGGGGTGCTCGCCGACCGCTACGACAAGCGCCGGGTCCTCGTCGTCACGCAGGTGCTCATGGGGCTGCTGGCCCTGGTGCTCGGCACCCTGGTGGTCACCGGCGTCACCGCGCTCTGGCACGTCTTCCTGCTGGCCGGCTCGCTGGGGTCGGTGACGGCGATCGACGCCCCGGTGCGCCAGGCGTTCGTCTCGGAGATGGTCGGCGGCGACCTGCTGGCCAACGCCGTCGGGCTGAACTCGACGATCTTCAACGGCGCCCGGCTGGTCGGTCCGTCGCTGGCCGGGCTGCTCATCGGTGCCTCCGGGGGCGACACCGCGCCGGCGTTCTTCGTCAACGCGGCCAGCTTCGTGTTCACCATCGGGGCGCTGTCGCTCATGCGGCCGGGGGAGCTGCGCCCCAGCACGCCGGTGGCGCGCGGCCGCGGTCAGCTGCGGGCGGGCCTGGTCTACACGTGGTCGCACCCCGACCTGGTGCTGGCGATGGTGCTGGCCTTCGTCATCGGCACCTTCGGCTTCAACTACCAGGTGACCATCGCGCTCATGGCCCGCGAGGTCTTCGACCTGGGGGCGGAGGCCTTCGGCCTGCTGTCGACGACGTTCGCCGTCGGCTCGCTCACCGGCGCGTTCCTGTCCACCCGGCGCAGCGCCCGGCCGCGGCAGCGCTTCCTCGTCGGGTCGGCGGTGGTGTTCGGGCTGCTGACGATCGCCTGCGGGCTGGCGCCGGGCTACGCGTCGTTCGCCGTCCTGCTGGTGCCCGCGGGCGCGGCCGCGCTGGTGTTCAGCGTGGCCAACAACAGCTTCGTGCAGCTCGGCGCCGACCCGCAGATGCGCGGGCGGGTGATGGCGCTGTACTTCATGTGCTTCATGGGCGGCACGCCGCTCGGGGCGCCGCTGATCGGCTGGGTGTCCGAGCACCTCGGCGCCCCGTGGGGGTTCATCCTCGGCGGGGCCGTCGTGGTGGTCGCCGGTCTCGGCGCCGGGCTGGTCCTGGCCCGCCGCCGTCCGGCGCCGGCCGGCTGACCCGGCCCCCTGGCGGACGGCGGCGCGCCGACGTACCGTCGCCTCCACCGTCCTCTCCGGTCGGAGCGCGATGTCCGAGGCCCTGCTGCACCTCCTCGCGATCACCGGCCTGCTCGTGGGCAGCTTCGCCGCCATGGGCCTGGCGTTCCGCCTCTTCTCCGGTCAGCTCCGGCTCGACCTCCGGGCCCGCCGGACCGCCCGCCGGCGGGCCCGTGGCCTCGAGCCGCCGCCCGAGCCGGTGCACCGCCCGGTCGAGCAGGTGGCCGCCGACCTGCGCCGGCTGGCCGGCCAGCTCGACCGGGTGCCGGCCGGCTCGCCGCAGGTGCGCCGGCGCGGCTTCCAGGCCGCCTACGACGACGTCCTCGCCGAGGCGGCCGCGCAGTTCGCCGTCCCGAACACGCTGGCCACGCTGCCGCCCGGTTTCCCGCGCGAGGTCGAGCGGCTGCGGGTGGAGACCGCGCTGGCCGAGGCCGGCCTGTCGGTCCGCTGAGCGAGCCGGCGGCGCTGCGGCTGTTCGTCTCGGTGGCTCCGCCCGCGCAGGCCCGTGACCACCTGGCCCGGGCGCTGGCACCGCTGCGCGGGAGCCCCGGGGAGCCGCGCTGGGGTGACCCGGCCCGCTGGCACCTCACCCTGCTGTTCCTCGGCGCCGTCCCGCCCGCGCTGCTGCCGGACCTCACCGCCGCCGTGGGGAAGGCGGTGGCCGGCACGTCGGCGGCGACGCTGCGGCTGGCCGGGGCCGGCCGGTTCGGGTCCCGGCGCCGGCCCGCGGTGTGCTGGGCCGGGCTCGACGGCGACGTCGCCGTCCTCGCCGCGCTGGCCGGCCGGCTGGCCGCCGCCGCCCGCGGGCTCGGCCTGCCGGTCGAGGACCGGCCGTTCCGCCCGCACCTGACGCTGGGCCGGTGGCTCCCCCGGCGACCGGCCGACGGCGACCTGGCCGACCGGCTGGCCGGCTACCGCGGGCCGGAGTGGCCGCTGCGCGAGGTCGTGCTGGTGCGCAGCACCGCCGGCCGCCACGAGCGGCTGACCACCTGGCCGGTCCCCTGACCCCTGCTCACCAGGCGTACTCCTCCGGGGCGGTGCGGTAGCCGGGGAAGACCTCGTCGAGGCGGTCGAGCTGGGCCTGCTCGAGCCGGACGTCGAGGGCGGCCAGCGAGCCCTCGAACTGGTCCATCGTGCGCGGCCCGACGATCGGCGCGGTGACGCCGTCCTGGTGCAGCAGCCAGGCCAGGCCGACGTCGGCCGGGGTCAGGCCCCACTCGCGGCAGGCGTCCTCGTAGGCCTGCAGCGCCGGGCGGTGCCGCTCGATGCGCTCCCGGTTGCGCTCCAGGTGCCGCCGGTCGCCCTCCTCGTCGCCCAGGACGCCGGCCAGCAGGCCCTGGGCCAGCGGGCTCCACGGGATGACCCCGATGCCGTAGTGCCGCGCGGCCGGCAGCACCTCGAGCTCCACGTGCCGGGTGAGCAGGTTGTAGTGCGACTGCTCGCTGACCAGCCCGAGGAAGTGCCGGCGCGCGGCCGCCTCGTTGGCCGCGGCGAGCTGCCAGGCCGCGTGGTTCGACGACCCGACGTAGAGGACCTTGCCCTGGGCGACGAGCGTCTCGCAGGCCTGCCAGATCTCGTCCCACGGCGTGGCCAGGTCCACGTGGTGGAACTGGTAGAGGTCGATCCAGTCGGTCTGCATCCGGCGCAGCGAGGCCTCGCACGCGCGCACGACGTTCCGGGCGGACAGGAAGGTGTCGTTGGGCCAGTCGGACATGCCGCCGTAGACCTTGGTGGCGAGCACCGTGCGCTCCCGGCGCCCGTCGCCCTGCGCGAACCAGGTGCCGAGCACCTCCTCGGTGCGGCCCTTGCCGGCCTCGAAGCCGTAGACGTTGGCGGTGTCGAAGAAGTTGAGGCCCTCGGCGTGCGCCCGGTCCATGACCGCGTGCGCGTCGGCCTCCTCGGTCTTCCAGCCGAAGTTCATCGTGCCGAGGCACAGCCGCGAGACCGACAGGCCGCTGCGGCCCAGGTGCGTGTAGTCCACCCCGATCACCCTGGCACCCTGTCCGCCGTGCCGCAGACCGACGCCGCGCCGGAGAGCGCCTTCGACCGGGCCACCGCCGTCTCCCGCACCGAGGGCGGCGGGTACCGCGCCGAGCTCGACCCGGACTGGGACGTCGGTGGCGGGGTCCTCAACGGCGGCTACCTGCTCGGCGTCGTCGCGCGGGCGGCGCTGCTCGACGGGCTGCACCCGCACCCGGTCGCGCTGTCGGCCAGCTACCTGCGCGCCACCCCGGGTGGCCCGGCCGACCTCACCGTCACCCCGGGTCCGGCCGGGCGCACGCTGGCGCACTCCTCGGTCCTGCTGTCCGGCGCGGCCGGCCCCTCGCTCGCCGTGCAGGTGACCACGGCGACCCTCGGCACCGACCCGGCCGACTACACGGTCAACCCCCCGCCGGAGCTGCCCGGGCCCGGCGACTGTGTGGCGACCCGGGACACCGAGGGCGGGCCGTCCGTCGGGCTGGCCCGGCAGATCGACACCCGGCTGGACCCCGCGACCGCGGGCTGGACCGTCGGCCGCCCCTCGGACCGGCGGGTGCTGCGGGCCTGGATCCGGCTGGCCGACGGCCGCGACCCCGACCCGCTGGCGCTCCTGCTGTTCGCCGACGCGCTGCCGCCGACCGCCTTCGCCGTCGGCCGGCCCGGCTGGGCGCCCACCGTGCAGCTGCAGGTGCTCGTCCGCGCGCTGCCGGCACCGGGCTGGTGCCTGGTCGAGTCCCGCTCCACCGAGGTGACCGGCGGCTGGTCGGACGAGGAGTGCCGCATCTGGGACGCCACCGGCCGGCTGGTCGCGCAGGCCCGCCAGCTGGCTCGGGTGGCCCGCTGACCCCCGCGCCGGGTGGCCCGGGGCGGACCGTCCGTGCGGGCTCCGGTCAGTGGCCGACGTAGGCCGCGAGGTGCTCGCCGGTGAGCGTGGAGCGGGCGGCGACGAGGTCGGCCGGGGTCCCCTCGAAGACCACCCGGCCGCCGTCGTGGCCGGCGCCGGGGCCCAGGTCGACGATCCAGTCGGCGTGCGCCATGACCGCCTGGTGGTGCTCGATGACGACGACCGACCTGCCGCTGTCGACCAGCCGGTCGAGCAGCCCGAGCAGGTTCTCCACATCGGCGAGGTGCAGGCCGGTGGTCGGCTCGTCGAGGACGTAGACGTCACCCTTCTCGGCCATCTGGGACGCCAGCTTGACCCGCTGCCGCTCGCCGCCGGAGAGGGTGGTGAGCGGCTGGCCGAGGGTGAGGTAGCCGAGGCCGACGTCCGCGAGCCGGTCGAGGATCGTGTGGGCAGCCGGCGTGCGTGCCTCGCCGTCGCCGAAGAACTCCTCGGCCTCGGCCACCGACATCGCGAGCACCTCGGCGATGGTGCGACCGCCCAGCGTGTACTCCAGCACCGATGCCTGGAACCGCCTGCCCTCGCACACCTCGCAGACGGACTCGACGGTGGCCATGACGCCCAGCTCGGTGAAGATGACGCCGGCGCCGTTGCACGCGGGGCAGGCGCCCTCCGAGTTGGAGCTGAACAGCGCCGGCTTCACGCCGTTGGCCTTCGCGAACGCCTTGCGGATCGGCTCCAGCACTCCGGTGTACGTGGCCGGGTTGCTCCGCCGTGAACCGCGGATGGCGCCCTGGTCGATCACCACCACGCCGTCGCGGCCGGCGACCGAGCCGTTGACCAGCGAGCTCTTGCCGGAGCCGGCGACGCCCGTGAGCACGCAGAGCACGCCGAGCGGGATGTCGACGTCGACGTCCCTGAGGTTGTGCGTCGACGCGCCACGGACCTCCAGCGCGCCGGACGGCGCACGCACCGAGTCCTTGAGTCTCGCCCGGTCGTCGAGGTGCCGTCCGGTGGTGGTGTCGCTGGCCCGCAGCCCCTCGACGGTGCCCTCGAAGCAGACCGTGCCGCCCCCGGTGCCCGCGCCGGGGCCCAGGTCGACGACGTGGTCGGCGATCGCGATGGTCTCGGGCTTGTGCTCCACGACGAGCACGGTGTTGCCCTTGTCCCGCAACTGGAGCAGCAGGCCGTTCATCCGCTCGATGTCGTGGGGGTGCAGGCCGATCGTGGGCTCGTCGAAGACGTAGGTGACGTCGGTGAGCGACGAGCCGAGGTGGCGGATCATCTTGGTCCGCTGCGCCTCGCCCCCGGACAGGGTGCCCGCCGGCCGGCCGAGCGAGAGGTACCCCAACCCGATCTCGGTGAACGAGTCGAGGAGGTGCCGCAGACCGGCGAGGAGCGGGGCGACGGACGGCGCGTCGAGCGCGCGGACCCAGTCGGCGAGGTCGCTGATCTGCATCTCGGAGAGGTCGGCGATGTTCCTGCCCTCGATCGTCGACGACCGGGCCTCCGGGGTGAGCCGCGTGCCGTCGCACTCGGGGCAGGTCTGGAACGTGATCGCGCGCTCGACGAACCGCCGGACGTGCGGCTGGAGCGAGTCGACGTCCTTGGAGAGGATCGACTTCTGGACCTTCGGGATGACGCCCTCGTACGTGAGGTTGACGCCCTCGACCTTGATCTTGGTCGGCTCCTTGTAGAGGAGGTCGTTCATCTCCCTCTTGGTGTACCTGCCGATCGGCTTGTCGAGGTCGAGGCCGACGCCCTGGAAGAGGCGGCCGTACCACCCCTCCATGCTGTAGCCGGGGACCATCAGGCCACCCTCGTTCAGGGACTTCGACTCGTCGTAGAGGGCCGTGAGGTCGAAGTCGGAGACCGAGCCCATGCCCTCGCAGCGCGGGCACATGCCGCCCATGTAGACGACGTCCCGCACCACGGCCTTCTCGACCCGGCCGCCGGCCTTCTCCGTGCTCATCACCCCGCTCGCCTTCCGCGTCGGGACGTTGAACGAGAACGCCGTGGGGGGACCGATGTGCGGCTGCCCGAGCCGGCTGAACAGGATGCGGAGCATCGCGTTGGCGTCGGTGGCGGTGCCGACGGTGGAGCGCGGGTTGGCGCCCATCCGCTCCTGGTCGACGATGATCGCTGTCGTCAGCCCCTCGAGCAGGTCGACCTCGGGGCGCGCCAGCGACGGCATGAAGCCCTGCACGAAGGCGCTGTAGGTCTCGTTGATCAGCCGCTGCGACTCCGCGGCGATCGTGCCGAACACCAGCGAGCTCTTGCCGGAGCCGGAGACGCCGGTGAACACCGTCAGCCGGCGCTTCGGGATCTCGACGCTGACGTCCTTGAGGTTGTTCACCCGCGCGCCCAGCACGCGGATCAGGTCGTGGCTGTCGGCTGCGGGCAGCGCCGCTGACGGCGCGTCCGTCCTCGTGGCCGTGGTCATCGTGTCTCCGTCCGTTCGGCGCGGGGGTCGGATCGTGCCACGTCCCGCCGACGATCCCGGCGTCCCGGCCCGTCCGGCATCGGCCGGGGCGCGACTACGGCCGGTCGCTGCCGGGGAGGACGACCTCGCCGGTGAGGTAGCGCTGCACCGTGGGCCCGATCGCGGCGACGACCGACGCCGGCGATGCCGAGGCCAGCGGCTCCAGCCGGAGGACGTAGCGGGTCATCACCAGGCCCACCACCTGAGAGGCGACCAGCGCGCCGCGCGCCTCGCGCTCCTCGACCGGCACGTCCATCGTGCCGACCACCCGCCGGATGACCTTCGCGAGCACGAACTCGCGCAGCAGCGTCGCCGACCACTCGTGGTTCACCGCCGAGCGGACCAGCGCCAGGGCGGCCGGCCGGGTGGGGCCGTCCCAGACGCGCAGCACCACGCCGACGACGGCGGCGCCGCGTCGGTCCGGCGGCGCGGCGAGCACCTCGGGCAGGAAGTCGTCCGGGTCGGCCGGCGCCTCCACCGCGGCGAGGAAGAGCGCGTCCTTGGTGCCGAAGTAGTGGTGCACCAGCGCGGGGTCCACCCCCGCCGCGCCCGCGATCGCCCGGATGGAGGCGCCGTCGTAGCCGCGCTCGGCGAAGGCGGTGCGGGCCGCGGCCAGCACCGCCTCGCGGGTGTCGGGGTTGCCGGGACGCCGTCCGGTGGGGCGCCGCCCGGTGGGTCCCCGCGCTTCGCGGCTCAGCTGCTCCTCCTCCGCAGGGTCGCCGCCGCCAGGGCGAGGGCGAGGACCGCCGCGCCGGCCACGACGCCGACGTCGGTCCACATCGTGCCGGTCACCGTCGCCGACCGCGCGACCTCCTGCAGGGCCTCGACGGCGTAGGTGAGCGGCAGGACGTCGCTGACCGCCTGCAGCCACCCGGCCATCTGGTCCCGTGGCACCAGCAGCCCGCACAGGAAGAACTGCGGCAGGACGACGACCGGCATGAACTGCACCGCCTGGAACTCGCTGCGGGCGAAGGCGCTGGCCAGCAGCCCGAGCGCCACCCCGAGCACCGCGTCGACGACGGCGATGAGCACGACCGCCCACAGCGGGCCGCGGACGTCGAGGTCGTAGAGCGTCGTCGCCACGGTCACCGTGACCACCGCCTGCGCCGCCGCGGCCAGGCCGAAGGCGGCGCCGTAGCCGGCCAGCAGCGCGCCGCGCGACAGCGGCGTGGTGAGCAGCCGCTCCAGCGTCCCCGAGGTGCGCTCGCGCAGCATCGCGATGCTCGTGACCAGGAACATCACCACGAACGGGAAGACGCCGAGCATCGTCAGCCCGACCCGGTCGAAGGTGGACGGCTGTCCGGGCAGCGTGGGCAGGTCGGCCCACAGCAGGTACAGCAGGCCGAGCAGCAGGCTCGGCAGGACCAGCATCATGGCCACGGTGCGGTGGTCGTGCCGCAGCTGGCGCAGGACGCGGCCGGTGGTGGCGACGGCGGGGCCGGTCACCGTCGCGGTCCCGGGGGTCGTCCGGGTCCTGGTCAGGGTGGTCATGCCGCCACCCGCTCCCCGCGCCGCACCAGGGTCAGGAAGGCCGCCTCCAGGTCGTGCGTGCCGGCGTCGTCGCGCAGCTCGCCCGGCGTCGCGTCGGCCAGCAGCCGGCCCTCCCGCAGGAGCAGCAGCCGGTCGCAGCGGCCGGCCTCGTCCATGACGTGGCTGGAGACGACCAGCGTCGTCCCGGCCGCGGCCAGCTCGGCGAAGCGGGTCCACAGCTCCACGCGGAGCACCGGGTCGAGGCCGACCGTCGGCTCGTCGAGCAGCAGCAGCTCCGGCTCGCCGACCAGCGCGCAGGCCAGGGAGACGCGGCCGCGCTGCCCGCCGGAGAGGTCGGCGACCAGCTGCCCGGCGGCGTCGGCGAGACCGACGGCGACCAGGGCGTCGTCGGCCTCGCGGGCCCCGCGGCCGTAGAGGGCGGCGGAGTAGTGGGCGTTCTCCCGGACGGTGAGGTCGGGGTAGACGCTCGGCGACTGGGTCACGTACCCGACCCGGGCGCGCAGGCCGGGGCTGCCGGCCGGCTCGCCGAGCACGGTGACCGTGCCCGAGCGGACCCGCTGCACCCCGACCAGCGCGCGCAGCAGCGTGGTCTTGCCGCTCCCGCTGGGGCCGAGCAGACCGGTGACCCGGCCGGCCGGCACGGCGCACGACAGCGCGTGCAGCACCCGGCGGTGCCCGCGGTCGACCACGAGGTCTTCGACGGTGACGGCGTCGGTCATGACGGCCTCCCGGGGACGGAACTCAACGCCTGATGAACTCAACGGTAGATGAGTTGCTCGGCGTGCGTCAACGCCCGTCGTCGCGTGGGAGGTCAGGGACGGCGGCGCGCGACGGCGTCGACGGCGGCGATCACGAGGAACGGCACGACCGACCACAGCGCCAGGACCACGACCGCGCGCAGCACCTCGTCGCCGGCGAAGTAGACGGCGTCGCGCAGCCCCTGGACGGCCACCCCGGAGGGGAGGACGGAGGCGAGCGGCGCCGCCCACGCCGGGAGGTACTCCGCGGGGTCGGTCCCCGTGCTGGTCGCGGCGCCGAGGATCAGCAGCACCGCGGTGGCCACGAAGGTGCCCACGCCGCCCAGCAGCCGCAACGCGAGGGCCGCGACGGCGCCCGACGCCGGTGCCAGCAGGGCGACCAGTCCGCCGACCACCCCCGGCGTACCCGGGACGGCGTCGAAGACCGCCAGGCTCAGCAGCGCGCCGGTGGCCCCGGCCGCGGCGGCGAAGAGCACGGAGCTGGCCAGGCGCAGGCGCAGCGCCAGCCGCGGCGCCACCTGGTAGCTGGTGATCCCGAACAGGAAGCGCCGAGCACGACGGCGAAGGCGGTGTGGTCGACGGCCCGGCCGCGGGTGTCCTGCCCCGACAGCGGGACGACGTCGGTCACCGCGAGCTGCTGCCCGGCCCGCTGCGCCGTCGGGGTGAAGGCGCGGGTGAGCGTCTGGGTGACGCCCTGGCCGTGCGCACCGGCCGTCAGCAGCTGCGGCGCGGGTCCGTCGAGCACGAGCGCGCCGCGGACCTCGTCCCGGCGCACCGCCTGCTCGGCCGCGGCCGCGGTGGGCAGCTCGACCAGGCGCAGGGCGCCGGGCTGCGCCGCGCCCACCTCCGCCCGGACCCGGTCGACCTGCCCGGCGGTGCCCACCACGCCCACGCGCAGCTCACGCGGCGTCGCGGTGGTGGAGATGGACATCTGGACGACGAGGAACAGTCCGCCCACCAGGACCGCGACCACGGCGGGGAGCAGGATGCCCCGCAGGCCGGCCCGGGCGGTGGACCCCGTGGAGCGCTCCTCCTCGACCGCCTGGTCGGCCGGGCCGGGGGGCGGGGCGAGCCCGCCGGGCATCAGCGGCTGCCCAGCTCGGTGCCCAGGAGGTGGCCGGAGGCCCAGGCGCTCTCCACCTTCGACGGCGCCCGCCACCCGTCGCCGCACACCCCGATGCCGTCGGCCAGCCCGAACGGCTCCTCGCGCGGCTGCGCCGGCTTGGCGAACGTCCAGCGGTGCACGTGCGTCCAGGCCGGCGGGGTGTCGATGCCGAGCAGGCGCTGCACCGCCGCGGCCACCGCGGGCGCAGCGACGTCGGGGTCGGCCAGGTGCGCCGCGGCGGTGCCGGGGGTGGTGTGCGCGACGAGGACGGGGGCGCCGTCGCCGCGGCGGTCGCCGTCGTCGGCGATCCACTCGACCACCGGGTCGTCGTGCACGAACGCGCCGTGCAGGTCGGCCGGCCAGCGGCGCCCCTCCCAGCCGAGGACGACCGCGAGGGTGGGGTGCCACTCCCGGTCGCCGAGCAGCCGGCCGGCGAGGTCGGCCGGCAGCAGGCGGCGGGCCTGCGGGTCGGGGAGGGCCAGGACGACGGCCGGCGCCTCCTCGCCGTCGACCCGCGGGCCGGGCTCGACCCGCTCGACGGTGTGCTCCTGCTCGACGTCCAGGCCGGCGGCGAGGTCGGCCACCAGCGAGCGGAGGCCACCGGCGGCGGCGTAGCGCACCGGCCCGCTGGTGGTGCGCTCGACGCCGTCCGGACCGGCGACGGCGAAGGTGTCGGTCCAGGGGCGGGCCAGTCCGCGGGCGACCCAGTCCTCGACGACCGCGGCGAACGGCGAGCCGTCGGCGGCGGTGAGGTAGGAGGCGCCGGTGTCGGTGACCCGGTCGTACAGGGTGCGGGAGGCCATGCGGCCCCCGGGGCGGCGGCCGCGGTCGAGGACGCGCACCGGCACCCCCGCCGAGCTCAGGGCACGGGCGCAGGCGACACCGGCGATGCCGGCCCCGACGACGACGGTTCTGTTGGGCACCACTGGATCCTGCGGGCAGAGCGCTCCCGGCGCTCGGGGAGGATCGGGGGGTGCCCGAGCAGATCCTCGACCCCACCGACGAGCGGGTCGCCGACTTCCGCGACCTGCACGCCGGCGACCGGCCGGCCGGGCGGGTGCGGGGGACCGGCCCGGTGATCGTGGAGGGCGTGCCGGCGGTGCAGCGGCTGCTGGCCTCGCCGTACCGGGTGCGGGCGGTGCTCGGCGTCCCCGGGCGGCTGGCCCAGCTCGACCTGCCCGAGGGCGTGCCGGCCTACGAGATGGACGAGTGGGCGCTGTCGGACCTGATCGGGTTCCGGCTGACCCGCGGGGTGCTCGCCTCCGCCGACCGCCGCCCGCCCGCCGACCTCGGCGCGCTGCTGGCCGGCCCCGACGCGGCCGCGCCCCGGCGGCTGGCGGTGCTCGAGGCGCTCAACGACGCGGAGAACCTCGGCTCGATCGCCCGCTCGGCGGTGGCCCTCGGCATCGACGGGCTGCTGCTGGACCCGCGCTGCGCGGACCCGCTGTACCGGCGGTCGGTGCGGGTCTCCATGGGCCACGTGCTGGCGCTGCCCTTCGCCGTCCTGCCCGACTGGCCGGGCGGGCTGGCGCGGCTGCACGACGCCGGCTACCTCACCGTGGCGCTCACCCCGGCGCCGGACGCGGTCGACCTCACCGACGTCGACCCCCGGGCGCACGCGCGCACGGCCGTCCTGCTGGGCGCCGAGGGCCCGGGCCTCACGCCCGAGGCGCAGGCCGCGGCGCGGGTGCGGGCCCGGATCCCGATGCGCGCCGGCGTCGACTCGCTCGGGGTGGCCGCCGCCGCGGCCGTGGCCTTCGCGACGCTCAGGTGACCCGCTGGAACGGCCCCCGTGGGGGCCACGTGGCCCCGTCCAGGGGCTCGCCCCGAGCTCGCGAGGGGTGAGGAGGACGGGGTCCTCTCGCTACTGGCGCAGCGACCAGCGGGCGAGGATCGTGCGCGCCTCCTCGGCCCGCGACGGGTCGCACATCACGTCGTAGCGGCTCGCGGTGATCTGCGAGGTGCTGGTGAAGTCGCGCTGGCCGCGGGTGGCTGCGTAGCCCATCGCGCCGAACAGCGCGCCGAACACGAGCCCGATCAGCAGGCCGGTCAGCACCGAGCTCAACCAGCTCGTGCCGCTGGGCGCGAAGATGCCGAGCAGCAGACCGACGAACAGCCCCCACCAGGCGCCGCCCGCGGCACCGGCACCGATCGCGCGGCCCCAGGTCAGCCGGCCGGTGACCCGCTCGATCATCCTCAGGTCCGAGCCGATGATCGTGACGTTCTCGACCGCGAACTTCTCGTCGGACAGGTGGTCCACCGCGGCCTGCGCCTGCTGGTAGCTGTCGTAGGACCCGACCTGGACGCCGCCCAGCGGCATCGACACCGACATCGACATGTCTCGCTCCACTCCCACGCGTGCTCGTGCGTTCGAGCAGTGGGTTACCCGGGGCGATCCGGTGGGACACGTCCGACTGGTCACACCCGCCGGTCAGTGGTTGCGGCGGACCCCGAAGACGATGTCCTCCCAGGCCGGCACCCGGGCGCGCGGGTCCTCGTCCTCGCCGTCGGTCTCACCGGTGCGCAGCACGACGGTGTCGTGCTCGGAGACGTCCTCGTCGTCGGGAGCGTCGGCGCGGCGGTCGGCCGGACCGCTCCGCGGCGGCTCCGCGGCCGGCGGCGTGCCGCGGTCCTGGGGCGTGCCGCGGTCCTGGGGTGTCCCGCGGTCCTGAGGGGTGGCTCGGTCCTGGGGCGCTGCGCTGCGGTGCACCGGCAGGGACGGCCGCTCGGCCGGGACGCCGGGGACGACGCGCACCAGCCGGGTGCCCTCGGCGAAGTCGCGGGTGGCGGCGTCGAGCGGGCTGACCGCGCGGGCGGGGACGTCGTAGGTCCACTGCGTGGTGCCCTCCTTGGCGCCGGCCTGCCAGGCGGCGGAGACCACCCAGGTGCCGTCGTCGGAGCGGGCGGCGTCCCAGCGGACGGCGTCGAGGTCGGCGCCCAGCAGCCGCAGCCGCTCGGCGAGGAACTGCTGCAGCGGGACGCCCTGGGTGCCCTCGGACAGCCGCACCCGCGCTTCCCGGGCCTGCTCGGCGACGCGCTCGCGCTCCTGCAGCACCGGGTGGGCGAAGCGCATGATCCGCTCGACCCGCGTGCCGGAGGCCTGCGCCACCTGCTCGGGGGTCTCGCCGGCGCGGATGCGCTGCTGGATCACCCGGGGCGAGAGCGCGCTGTCGACCTCGATCTGGCCGAGCCGGCGGGTGTCACCGCGGGCGGCGGCGCGCACCCGGTCGTCGATCCGCAGCTCGAAGCGCTCCTCGTCGCCGTCGGCGCCCTCGAGGGCCAGCACGAGACTGCGGCCGTCCTCGGACAGGGCCACGAGGCGCAGGGGGCGCACGGTGACCTCCTCGGACGGCGACGACGACGGGCGGGCGGCCCGGGGGACACCGGACCACGCGCGAGGCTATCCGCGATCACGGGGAGCGCGCCGCAGGCTCCCGGCGTGGCGGCCGGGGAGATCGTCGGCGCGGTCCCGGGAGCCACGTCCCCCGTGGGCCCGGCCGCCGGACGGCGCGGCCCTACACTCGGCGCCCATGCTGACCGGTCCCCGGGACGACGACGGCCTCGTCCGCGACGACGTCGAGCCCAACGAGCGCTTCCTGCCCTCCCCGGTCGACGCAGGGCAGAAGCGGCTGCCCATCGACATGGACTACGTGCAGCGCGTGATGCTCGAGCTGCTCACCATCCCGAGCCCCTCGGGCCGCACCGACCACGTCATGCAGCTCATCGGCGGCGAGCTGCGCGACCTCGGCCTGGACTTCGAGGTCACCCGTCGCGGGGCGCTGATCGCCGAGCTGCCGAGCCGGTCACCGGGCGCGGACCGGACGGTGGTCGTGCACGCCGACACGATCGGCTGCATGGTGTCCCAGCTCAAGGACAACGGCCGGCTGGCGATCGTCCCGGTGGGCACGCACAGCGCGCGGTTCGCCGAGGGCGCGCGGGTGACGATCTTCTCCGACGACGTCACCGGCGACTACTGGCACACCGGCACGATCCTGCCGATCAAGGCCAGCGGGCACCGCTTCGGCGACGAGGTCGACGAGCAGGGCGTGGGCTGGGACCACGTCGAGGTCCGGGTCGACGAGGTGGTGCACAGCCGGGCCGACCTCGAGCGCCGCGGTATCCAGGTGGGTGACTTCGTCGCGATCGACGCCCAGCCGGTGGTCACCACCAGCGGGTTCGTCAACTCCCGGCACCTCGACGACAAGGCCGGCGTCGCCGCCGCCCTCGGCGCGTTCAAGGCGATCATCGACCACGGCGTCGAGGTGCCGGTGACCGCGCACCTGCTGGTGACCATCGCCGAGGAGGTGGGCCTGGGTGCCAGCCACGGCCTCGACGCCGACGTCGCCGAGCTGGTCTCCATCGACACCTCGGTGGTGGCGCCGGGCCAGGCGTCGTCCGAGCAGTGCGTGAACATCGCGATGCAGGACTCGACCGGCCCGTTCGACTACCACCTGACCCGGCACCTGATCGACCTGTGCCGTGTGCACGAGGTGCCGCACCGACGCGACGTCTACAAGTACTACCGGTCCGACGCGGCCTCGGCGCTGGAGGCGGGCGCCAACACGCGCGCGGCGCTGATCGGGTTCGGCATCGACGGCAGCCACGGCAACGAGCGCACGCACCTCGACGGCATCCGCAGCACCGCGGAGCTGGTGGCGCTCTACCTGCAGACCGACCTCACCTTCCGCAGCTGGGACCGCCGCCCGACCGGCGACCTGAGCGACTTCCCCAGCCTGGCGGTCCAGCCCGCCGACGGCGAGAGCGCCCGCTGACGTACTGGAACGGCCCTCCTGCAGGGGCCCGCCCCGAGCGCCGGCGAGGGGTGGGGGGCAGGAGGGTCCTTCTTCAGAGGCGCTCGACGACGTGGTCGACGCAGGCGGTCAGCGCGCTGACGTCGTCGGGGTCGACCGCCGGGAACATGCCGACCCGCAGCTGGTTGCGGCCGAGCTTGCGGTAGGGCTCGACGTCGACCACGCCGTTGGCCCGCAGCGTCGTCGTGACCGCGGTGGCGTCGATCGAGGAGTCGAGGTCGACGGTGCCCACGACCAGGCTGCGGTGTGCCGGGTCGGCCACGAACGGCGTCGCGTACGGCGACTTCTCCGCCCAGCCGTAGAGCCGGTTCGACGACTCCCGGCTACGCGCGACCGCCCCGGAGAGCCCGCCGAGGCCGAGCATCCAGCGGACCTGGTCGGCCAGCAGGAACAGCGTGGCGACGGCGGGGGTGTTGTAGGTCTGGTCCTTGGCGGAGTTGTCGATCGCGATCGACAGGTCGAGGAAGCCGGGGACCCACCGCCCGGACGCCTTGATCTCGGCCACCCGCTCCAGCGCCGCGGGGCTCATCAGGGCGATCCACAGCCCGCCGTCGGAGGCGAAGGACTTCTGCGGCGCGAAGTAGTAGGCGTCGGTCTGGGCGACGTCCACCGGCAGGCCGCCGGCGCCGCTGGTCGCGTCGACCAGGACGAGCGCGTCGTCGTCCGCGCCGCGCGGCCGCCCCACCGGCGCCATGACGCCGGTCGAGGTCTCGTTGTGCGCCCACCCGTAGGCGTCGACGCCCGGCCGGCCCTGCGGCAGCGCCAGCGACCCCGGCTCGCCCTTGGTCACCACCGGCTCCTCGAGGAAGGGCGCCTCGGCCACCCCGGAGGCGAACTTCGCGGAGAACTCGCCGTAGGTGCCGTGCGCGCTGCGCCGCCGGATGAGGCCGAAGGTCGCGGCGTCCCAGAACGCCGTCGTGCCGCCGTTGCCGAGCACGACCTCGTAGCCCTCGGGCAGGTCGAACAGCTCGGTGAGCCCCTCGCGCACCTGGCGGACCAGCCCCTTGACCGGCGCCTGGCGGTGGGAGGTCCCCATGACGCCGGCGCCGTCGGAGGCCAGGGCCTGCAGCGCCTCGGGGCGGACCTTCGAGGGGCCGCAGCCGAACCGGCCGTCGGCGGGGAGGAGGTCGGCGGGGATCTGGATCGTCACAGGGGGTCTTCCTCTCGGTGTGGCTGCCTTCCCGGGGCCCGCCCGGAGCCGGCGAGGGGCGGGGAGGAAGGCGGTCCTCCCGCTCTCGGGACGTGCTGCGGGACGGAGTGGCGCCGGACGACCACGGCCCGGGTCCGCGGTGGTCGCGGGCCCGGGCCGTCGTCCTGGTGAGGGACTGGAACGGCCACCCTTCAGGGTCCCGCGCCGAGCGTGCGAGGCGCGGGGGGAAGGGCGGCCCTCCTGCAGGGTCCCGCCGCGAGCCTGCGAGTGGTGGGGGGCAGGAGGGTCCTTACATCAGGCCGGGGCGGGCTCGTTCACGGCCTTGACCTGGATGGTGTCGAAGCCCTCGACCTCCTCGGGGCGCCGCGCGTCCGGCCCCACGTAGCGGGCCGACGGGCGCACGAGGCGGCCGGTCGTCTTCTGCTCGAGGATGTGCGCGCACCAGCCGGCGGTGCGGGCGCAGGTGAACATCGACGTGAACATGTGGCTCGGGACGTCGGCGAAGTCGAGCACGATCGCCGCCCAGAACTCGACGTTGGTCTCGATCGGGCGGTCCGGCCGCCGCTCGCGCAGCTCCTTGAGCGCGGCCTGCTCCAGCGCCAGCGCGGCCTCGAAGCGCGGTGCGGCCAGCTCCTTGGCGGCCTTGCGCAGCACGCGGGCGCGCGGGTCCTCGGCGCGGTAGACGCGGTGGCCGAAGCCCATCAGCCGGTCGCCGCGGTCGAGCAGGTCCTTGACGTAGGTCTCGGCGTTCCCCGACTGCTCGACGCCGTCGAGCATGTGCAGCACCCGGGACGGCGCGCCGCCGTGCAGGGGGCCGGACATCGCGCCGATCGCGCCGGACAGGGAGGCGGCGACGTCGGCACCGGTGGAGGCGATGACGCGGGCGGTGAACGTCGAGGCGTTCATGCCGTGCTCGGCGGCCGACGTCCAGTAGGCGTCGACGGCGGCGACGTGCCGCGGGTCGGGCTCGCCGCGCCAGCGCACCATGAACCGCTCGACGATCGTCGAGGCCTCGTCGACGCGCCGCTGGGGCACGGCCGGGATGCCGATGCCGCGGGCGGACTGCGCCACGTAGGACAGCGCCATGACGGCGGCCCGGGCGAGCTCCTCGCGGGCCTCCTCGGCGTCGATGTCCAGCAGCGGCTTGTAGCCCCAGATGGGGGTCAGCATCGCCAGCGCGGCCTGCACGTCGACCCGGACGTCGCCGGTGTGCACGGGGATGGGGAACGGCTCGGCCGGCGGCAGGCCCGGCCCGAACTTGCCATCGACCAGCAGCGCCCAGACGTTGCCGAAGGTGATCTTGCCGACCAGGTCCTCGATGTCGACCCCGCGGTAGCGGAGCGATCCGCCGTCCTTGTCGGGTTCGGCGATCGTGGTCTCGAAGGCGATGACGCCCTCCAGGCCGGGTACGAAGTCGTCGGCCATCTCGCATGCTCCTCTGCGCGCGGACCTCGTGCGCGCACAGGGACGGCGCACGACTGCACGGGGAATCTAGGCCGTGTGCCCGCCCCCGGAACAGGCGGGGCCGCCGCCCGGCGGGAACCGTCCGGGGCCGCCTGCCGGGCGGGGCCGCGCGCCGGGCACGGTCGGCGGTGTCAGCATGGCGGGGTGCCCGACCTCTCCCGCATGCGCAGGGACTACGACCGCCCGGGCCTGCGCGAGGAGGACCTCGCGCCCTCGTGGCTCGAGCAGTTCG
The DNA here is from genome assembly GCF_041018925.1 of Geodermatophilus maliterrae. Classification (NCBI taxonomy): domain Bacteria; kingdom Bacillati; phylum Actinomycetota; class Actinomycetes; order Geodermatophilales; family Geodermatophilaceae; genus Geodermatophilus; species Geodermatophilus maliterrae. Next base: position 24,968 of record NZ_JBFNXQ010000024.1, on the reverse strand, counting down.
ACCGCTGGTTCCGTGACGTCGTCGCCGCGGAGGTGCCCGACCCCAACGCGGTCGTCGTCGCCACCGCCGACGCCGACGGCGCGCCCGACGCCCGGATCGTCCTGCTCAAGGGATACGACGAGGAGGGTTTCGTCTTCGGCACCAGCTACGCCTCGGCCAAGGGCGCGCAGCTGGCGGCCAACCCCCGCGCGGCACTCGTCTTCCCCTGGCACGCGTTGCAGCGCCAGGTGCGGGTGATCGGCCGGGTCGAGCGCGTCGGCGACACCGCCTCCGACGACCTGTGGGACCCGCGCCCGCGCGAGGCCCAGCTGGCCGCCGTCGCCTCCCTGCAGTCGACGGTCGTCGACTCGCGGGAGGAGCTGGAGACGCGGGTCCGGCTGCTCGACGAGGGGACGACGACCGAGAAGGTGCCGCGGCCGCCGACCTGGGGCGGCTACCGGGTGGTGCCCGAGAGCATCGAGTTCTGGCAGGGCGGCCCGGGACGGCTGCACGACCGGCTGCGCTTCGTCCGCGACGACGAGGAGGGCGGCGGCTGGGTCCTGCAGCGGCTGGCGCCGTGAGCGGTCCCGCCGGCGACCCACCGCCCGGCGACCCACCGCCCGGCGACCCACCGCCCGGCGACCCACCGCCCGGCGACCCACCGCCCCGCGAGCCACCGCCCCGCGAGCCGCTGCCTGCCGACCCGGTCGAGGGCGCGGGGGAGGTGGCCGAGCCCGTGCCCGCGCCGGTCCGCCGGCGCGGCTGGGCGATCGACACCAGCCCGCTGCGCAACCCCGGCTACCGCCGGCTGTTCTGGGGCGTGACGGCCACGATGATCGGCCAGCAGATGACGCTGGTCGCCGTCCCGTTCCAGGTGTACGCGCTCACCCGCGACTCGCTGCTGGTCGGCGTCACGTCGATCGTGGCGCTGGTGCCGCTGGTCGTCTTCGGTCTGCTCGGCGGGTCGATCGCCGACGCCATGGACCGCCGCACGCTGATGATCGTCACCGGCGTCGGGTCGGCGGTGACCAGCGCGCTGCTGGTCGCCCAGGCGCTGCTGCCCGGCGGCGGGAACCTGTGGCTGCTCTGGGTGCTGGCCGCCGCCGTCTCCGGCTTCACCGCGGTCAACCAGCCGGCCCGCAGCGCCGTCATCCCCGCGCTGGTCGGCCCGGAGGGGGTGCCGGCGGCAAACGCGCTGGCGATGACCGTCCGGCAGGCGGGGGTCATCGTGGGGCCGCTGCTGGCCGGCGTCCTCATCGGCGCCGGCGACCTGTTCCTGGCCTACGTCGTCGACGCGGTCACCCTCGTCGTCGCTGTCGTCCTGCTGCGTGGCCTGCCGCCGCTGCCGCCCGGCGGGCGGACGGGGCCGCTGCGCCTGGGCGCCGCCGTCCGCGGGGTGGGGGAGGGCTTCGCCTTCCTGCGCACCCAGCCTGTGCTGCTGATGACCTTCGTCGTCGACGTGATCGCCATGCTCTTCGCCTGGCCGCAGGCGGTGTTCCCCGAGCTGAGCGAGGGCCGCTACGCGGGGTCGCCCAACAGCCTGGGCTGGCTCTACGCCGGGGTCTCGATCGGCGCGCTGCTGATGGGGCTGACCTCGGGCTGGGTGTCGCGGGTCGACCGGCAGGGCGCGGTGGTGCTGGCCGCGATCGTCGTGTGGGGTCTGGCGATCGTCGGGTTCGGGCTGGCGCCGAGCCTGTGGCTGGCCGTCCTCTGCCTGGCGGTGGCCGGCGCCGGCGACATGGTCAGCGCCGTCCTGCGCTCGTCGATGCTGCAGACGGCGGCGCCCGACGAGATGCGCGGGCGCATGCAGGGCGTGTTCCTCGTGGTCGTCGCCGGCGGGCCCCGGCTGGGCGACCTGCGCGCCGGGGCGGTGGCCAGCGCCGCCGGGGTGGGCGTGGCGATGGTCTCCGGCGGCGTCGTCATCGTGGTCGCGATGGTGGTGGTGGCGCTGCTGGTGCCCTCGTTCCTGCACTTCCGGGCCTCGCAGGTGGTGGCCCGCTAGCCTCCCGTCGCTCGGGTCCCGGGTGCGACGTGCAGGCCGACCTCGACGTTGCCCGTCGTGGCCCGCGAGTAGGGGCAGATCGTGTGGGTGCGCTCCATCAGCGCCCGCGCCTGCTCCTCGTCCAGACCCGGCAGGTGCCCGGTGAGGTCCACGGCCAGGCCGAAGTCGCCGGGCTCCCCGCGCAGGAAGTGCACCTGCGCGGTGACCGAGGACCCCTCCAGCGCCGCGGGGGACAGGCCCAGCGGCTCGAGCGCGAAGCGCATCGCGCTGTGGAAGCAGGCCGAGTAGCCGGCGGCGAACAGCTGCTCGGGGTTGGTCCCCGGGCCGCCGTCGCCACCCATCTCGGCGGGACGGGACAGCTGCACCTCCAGCCGCCCGTCGGAGGTGGCCACCTCCCCGGTGCGTGCTCCGGTGGCGGTCGCCTCGGCGGTGTAGATCGGGTGCACGGGTCTCTCCTCGGGTCGGGTCAGGCGAGGGCGCCGGCGACGACGCGCAGGTCGGCGACGAGCGCGTCGTAGGCCTTGGGGCGGTCCTCGTCGGGCACCCGCAGCACCGCCGAGGGGTGCGCGGTGGCCAGCATCCAGGTCTGGGCGGGGGCGTCCTCGTCGGGCTCGTCGTCGAGGGTCACCTGCGCGACACCCGGCGGCGTCCACGGCATGAGCTTCCCGCGCTCCTTGGTAATCCGGAACGAGGGCGAGATCAGCGCCTTGGCCGCCGTCGCCCCCAGGCAGACGACGACCTCCGGCTTGAGCACCTCGAACTCCGCCTCCAGCCACGGCCGGCACGCCCGGATGTGCTCGGCGCCCGGCGACTGGTGGATCCGCCGCTTCGGCGTCGGGGTGAAGCGGAAGTGCTTGACGGCGTTGGTCACGTAGGCGTCCCTGCGCTCGATGCCGGCCTCGGTCAGCGCGCGGTCGAGCAGCCGCCCGGCCGGGCCGACGAACGGCTCGCCCCTGCGGTCCTCCTGGTCGCCGGGCTGCTCGCCGACGAGGACGATCCGCGCCGTCTCCGGGCCCTCGCCGAACACCGTCTGCGTGGCCGGCTCCCACAGCTCGCAGGCCCGGCAGCCGGCCGCCGCGGCGCGCAGCCCGTCGAGCCCGACGCCGCGGGGCGGGGAGGCGGGCACGTTCTGCTGGCTCATGCCCCGATGACACCGCAGGTCGGCCGTGGGCGCGAGGTGGGGTCGGGCCGGCGGCCGGGCACGTCGCGTCTCACTCCGGTCCCGATTCGTCTCGGAACCTGTCGTGGCCGCTGCCGCGACCGATAGCGTCGGCGGCGCGCGGGGATCAGCGGACGGAGGAGCAGTGCTCGAGTTCGACGGGCTCCACAAGAGCTACGGCGACCACCACGTGCTGGAGGGTGTCGGTTTCACCGTCGCCCCCGGCTCGATGTTCGGCTTCTGCGGCGCGAACGGCGCCGGGAAGACGACGACCATGCGCATCGCGATGGGCCTGGCCCGCGCCGACGCCGGCGAGGTCCGGTGGCGCGGGCGACCGCTGGACGAGGAGTCGCGCCGGCGCATCGGCTACATGCCGGAGGAGCGTGGGCTCTACCCGAAGATGCGGGTGGGGGAGCAGCTGACCTACTTCGCCCGGCTGCACGGCCTCGACGCCGCGGCGGCCGCCCGGGCGGCCGAGGAGTGGGCCGGCCGGCTCGGCCTCGGCGAGCGCCGCGGCGACCCCGTCGAGAAGCTGTCCCTGGGCAACCAGCAGCGGGTCCAGCTCGCCGCCGCCCTCGTCAGCCGTCCCGAGGTGCTCATCCTCGACGAGCCGTTCTCCGGCCTGGACCCCGTCGGCGTCGACTCCCTGGCCGAGGCGCTGCTCGACCAGTGCCGCGCCGGCGTGCCGGTCGTCTTCTCCAGCCACCAGCTCGACCTCGTCGAGCGGCTCTGCGACGCCGTCGGCATCCTCGCCCGCGGCCGGATGGTGGCCAGCGGCACGGTCGAGGACCTGCGCCGCCGCGAGTCCGGCAGGGTGCTGCGGGTGGTCGCGCCCGACGCCGTCGCCGGCTGGACCCGGGACGTCCCGGGGGTGCGCGTGGTGTCCGAGCGGGCCGGCGACACCCTGCTCGAGCTCGCCGACGGCGCCGACGACCAGGCGGTCCTGGCCGCCGCGCTGCGCACCGGCCGGGTGACCCACTTCGCCTGGCGCGAGACGTCCCTGGTCGAGCTGTTCCGCGAGGCCGTCGCCGACCCGGCGCCGCAGCCGGCGCAGCGTGCCGAGGTGGCCGCGTGAACGCCCCCGCCCGCCCGCTCGGCAGCGGCGCCCTGATCCGCCTGGTCGCCGTCCGCGAGGTCTCCACCCGGCTGCGCGACAAGACCTTCCTCGTCGGCTCGGCGGTGATGCTCCTGCTCATCGTCGGCCTCCTCGCCTTCCAGGTCGTCGTCAACTCCGGCAGCGACGACAGCCGCATCGGCGTGACCGGGGACGCCGGCCGGCTCGGCCCGGCGCTGGAGGCCCAGGGCGGGGCGCTGGGTCTCGACGTCACCGTCGTCGAGCTCGGCGACGACACCGCCGCGCGCACCGCCGTCGAGGACGAGGAGGTCGACGCCGCGGTACTCGAGGGCACCGGCACCGACCCCGAGCTGGTGCTGCGCGAGCCCGACTCGACGCTCGAGGCGCTGGTCTCCGGCGCCGTCGGCGCGGTGGCCCTGAACGGGGTGCTGGCCGAGGCCGGCGTCGACCCCGGCGACCTGCCGCAGGTGACCGTCACCGCCCTCGACGAGGACTCCGCGGCCGCCGAGCAGCGCACCGCCGTGGCGATCGTCGGGGTGGTGCTGCTCTACAGCTTGATCATCCTGTTCGGCCAGTTCGTGGCCCAGGGCGTGGTCGAGGAGAAGTCCAGCCGGGTGGTGGAGCTGCTGCTGGCCACCATGCGGCCCTGGCACCTGCTCGCGGGCAAGATCCTCGGTCTCGGCGCGCTGGGTCTGGCGCAGATCGCGCTGATCGCCGTCATCGGCGTCACCGGCGCGCTGGCCTTCGACGTCGTCGACGTGCCCGGCGACCTGATCGGCACCGTCGGCTGGGTGCTGTTCTGGTTCGTGCTCGGCTACGCCCTGTTCGCATCGCTGTTCGCCGTCGCCGCGTCGCTGGTCAGCCGGCAGGAGGACCTCGGCAGCGTCCTCACGCCGGCCTCGCTGGTGCTGATCGTCGGCTTCTTCATCGCCATCCAGGCGGCGAGCAGCCCGTCCGGGACGCTGGCGGTCGTCACGTCGTTCGTGCCGGGCTTCTCGCCGATGGTCATGCCGGTGCGGCAGGCGGCCGGCGACGTGGCGCTGTGGGAGGTCGGCGTCGCCGTCCTGCTGATGCTCGTGGCGGTCGCGCTGGTGGTCCGGCTGGGCGGGCGGGTGTACTCCGGCGCCCTGCTGCGGACCAGCGGGAAGACCAAGCTGAAGGACGCGCTGCGGGCCGAGCGGGCCTGATCCCCGGCGGGGGACACCCGCGAGGAGCACCGCCGGACACGTTGGGGTGACCTCACCCCGACGGAGGGCGTGCGCCCAGGTCAGGGCAGTGATCATCGGCGGCATGACCGAGGACCTGGACGCGCGCCTCTGGCGGCTGCAGGCCTCCGAGGACGCCGACGAGCTCATCGACCTGGGCTGCGACCTCGCCGACGCGAACCGGCACACCGACGCCGAGTGGTGCTTCCGCCGGGCGGCCGCGCTCGGCGACGCCACCGGCTACTACGACCTGGGCAACAGCCTCGCCGCGCAGGAGCGCTGGTCCGAGGCCGTGGACGCCTACGAGGTCGCGCTGGCCGGTGGCGAGCCCGACGCCTGGCGCAACCTCGGGCTGGTGCTCGAACAGCTCGGTGACCTCGCCGGGGCCATGGCCGCCTACCGGGGTGCCGCCGCCGGCGACACCGAGGGCGGGCTGCAGCTGGCGTTCCTGCTGCGCGAGCAGGGGGAGCGGGAGGAGGCCCTCGACGTCGCCCGGCAGCTCGCCGCCGCAGGGGACGACGAGGCCGACGCCGTCGCCGCCTGCTGGGAGTGGTGCGCCACCCTCGACCCGGCGCTGGAGCCGCGGCTGCGCACGGGGGCCGCCCACTTCGCGGCCGCCCGCGCCGACCTCGCCGCCCTGCTGCTCCAGACCGGCCGCCCCGAGGAGGCCCGCTCGGTGCTCGAGCGCGGCGCCAAGCTCGGTGAGCAGGTGGCCTGGCTACCGCTGGGCAACCTCTACCGGGAGGAGCTCGGCGACGACGAGGCCGCCGAGGAGGCCTACCGGGCCGGCATCGCGGCCGGCGACGTCTTCTGCCACCACAACCTCGGAGTGCTGCTCGCCGAGCGCGGGGACCTCACCGGTGCCGCCGAGGAGTTCCAGCGGGGCGCCGACGCCGGCGACCAGCTGGCCGCCGCCGCACTGCAGCTGCTCCAGGAGAGCTGAGGAAGGACCCCGCCGCCCCCACCACTCGCGGGCTCGCGGCGGGGCCGGCGCCGTCCACCTAGGGTTGGCGCAGGCCGGCCAGGGGGCCGCGGTAGGGCTGCGCCGGAGGACCGGTCACGCCCGGGCGCACGGTGAACAGCCGGCCCGCCTCGCGCTCGTCGCCCCCGCCGTGCGCCGTGCTGATCACCAGCAGGTCGCGGCCGGGCCCGGCGAAGGTGCAGCTGGACGTGTGGGCCACCGGCACCTCGACGACGGCGAGCAGCTCGCCGTCGGGTGACCAGCGGCGCACCTGCCCGCCGCCCCACATCGCCGTCCAGAGGCAGCCCTCGTCGTCGACGGCGAGCCCGTCGGCCACGCCGTCCGGGCCGCCGGTCTCGAGCAGCACCCGGCACTCGGTGAACGCCCCGCCGGCCGGGTCGTAGGTGAAGGCGTGCACCAGCCCGGGGCCGGAGTCGGCCAGGTAGACGGTGCGCTCGTCGGGCGACCAGCCCAGGCCGTTGGAGACGGTCAGCCCGTCGAGCACCGTGGTGACGGTGCCGTCGGTGTCGAGCCGGTAGAGCGTGCCGGCGCCGGGGCGCTCGTCGAAGGCCATCGTCCCGGCGAAGAAGCGTCCCCTCCGGTCGCAGGCGCCGTCGTTCATGCGGGTGCCGCCGTCGGCCTCGCCCCCGCCCTCGGCGGCGAGGTCCACCAGCACCCGCGCGGTGCCGTCCGCGGCCACGTGGGTGAACCCGCCTCCGGCGGCGGCCAGCCAGCCACCGGCCGCGGCGGGGGCGACGACGCCCACCGTGTCCCCGGCCCGCACCGAGCCGGTCTCGGTCAGCTGCCCGTCGGCGTCGACGGCGGCCCGCCGCAGCAGGCCGGCGGCGATGTCGACCCAGAGCAGCTCGGCCCGGTCGGCGTCCCAGACGGGACCCTCCCCGTGGTCGGCGGGGGAGGGGGCGGCGGGTTCGGCGCGCAGCGTCAGCACGCGGGGAGGGTGCCCACTGCTCAGCCCGCGTGCACCTCGACGCCGCGGCGCGCGCGGTCGAGCCAGGCGGCCAGCCGCTCGCCGTCCCAGGGCCGGCGCCGGCGTGCGGCCGCGGCCAGCAGCCCCCGCGGCAGCTCGAGGGTGGCCAGCGCGATGCCGGCCGCACCGGGCAGGTCGCCGTCGCGCAGGTGGCGGACGACCGAGCGGACCCGCCGGCCGAGGAACGCCGCCGTCGCGCGGACCGGGCGGGGCTCGTGCTGGGGCACCAGGACCTGGATGGTCCGGGCGTAGTGCCACGCGCGCAGCAGGACCGCGCGGGCGGTGCGGCCGTCCTTGGGGTGCCGGAAGCGGGTGTCGGGCACGCGCAGCAGCAGGTGCCCGGCCGCGCGCAGCCGGAAGGAGGCGTCGCGGTCCTCGTTGTAGAAGAAGTACAGCGGGTCGAAGCCGCCGGCGGCGAGGAACTCCTCCCGGCGGACCAGCAGCGCGGTGCCGGCGAGCTCGTCGGCGGCGAAGGGCGGTCCGGGCGGGTCGTCGTCCTCCCCGGGCCCGTGCACGGCCGGCGCCGCCCACACCGCCGCGGGCTCGGCGTCGAGGACCTCGGCCAGCCGGCGCAGCATGCCGGGGTCGGGCTCGCCGTCGGAGTTGACCAGCGCCGCGTAGCGGCCGCGGCAGGCGTCCAGCGCGAGGTCCATGGCCCGGGCGAAGCCGAGGTTGCGCCGGGAGGTCAGGACCCGCCGGTCGGCCTCGGGGTAGCAGGTGCGCAGCTGCTCGCGGGCGGCGGCGGAGGTCCGCGGCAGGGCGCCGTTCTCCACGAGCAGGGCGCGCCCGCGCCAGCCCGGGCCGGTGGCGGCCGCGACCGCCGCGTGGTGGCGGGCCAGCAGCTCCGGCGGCTCGCGGTGGACGAGGAGGACGACGTCGACGTCGTCGAGGCCGGTGCGGCGGTCTGGCACCCCGGCGCCCTACCCCGCCCGGTGGCCTACCTTGCGGGGAGACGACGGGGTGGGGGGCGGGGGACCGTGGGCGAGACGGGCACGATGCGGGTCGCCGCGTCCGGGGAGGACCTCTGGACCGCCGCGGAGCTGCTCGGCATGAGCCCGGCCGCGCTGGCCCCAGAGATGCTCGACCCCGGCGCCCGGCTGCTGGTCGGGAACGGCGCGGCCGCGCACCTGCGCCGGCGATGGACCGACGAGGGCATCACCGAGGCCGTGGTCGTCCACCGGTCCACGCACGTCACCGGGCGGACCGCGCTGCTCGCCGTCGCCTCGGCCTGGGGCTGCTCGCAGGTGCGCGACGCCGGCACCGGACGGGTCGTGCAGGTCGCAGCGCCCCCGTCCGACGCCCCGCTGACCGAGCGCTTCGGGCACCTCGCCGCGCTGGCGGCCACGCAGGTGGAGGTCGCCGTCGCGCTGGCCCGCGACAGCGGCCGCGACCGGGTCAAGGCCGACGGCAGCTGGTCGCTGGCCGCCGACGAGGCCGCACACGCGGCCGCGGCCGAGGTGATGGCCGAACTCGGGGTGACCGTGCTGTCGGAGGAGCGCGCCGACCTGACCGTGCCCGTCGACGAGCCGTGGGTGGTGCTCGACCCGCTCGACGGCACCGGCAACTTCCGCGCCGGCCTGCCGCCGTGGGCGTTCTCGGCGGCGCTGGTGCGCGGCGGCCGCTCGAGGGCCGGGCTGGTGGTCGACCTGTCGTCCGGCCGGCGCTGGGCCGGGGCCGAGGAGGCCGGTGCCTGGCGGGACGGCGTGCCGGCACGGGTGCGTCCCGGGAGCACGCTCGTGGCGCCCACGGCACCGACGGGCCGGGGTGTGCTCGTGCCCAGCACCGCCCGCCGGGTCCGGGTGACCGGCTGCACCGCCGTCGACGTCTGCCTGGTCGCCGACGGCTCGGCCGGCGCCTGGCACAACCTCGACCGCGGCGGCACGCACGTGCACGACGTCGCCGGCGGGCTGGCCGTGCTGGCCGCGGCCGGCGGGGTGGCGCTCACCGCCGACGGCGCGCCGCTGCGGCTGGAGGCCGACACCGAGACGCTCATCCGCTTCGCCGCCGCGGCGACGGGGGACGCCGCCCGGGAGCTGATCGCCGCGGTGCCCGTCTAGCGGACGGCGGCCGCCCGGACCGCGGCGAGCAGCGCCTCGCGCTCGTGCAGCGTCGTCCGCGCCCGCCCGCGGGTGGCGCCGAGGGCGACCTCGGCGGCGTCGATGGCCCGCCAGTCCTCCAGCAGCACCGGCTCGGCACCGCGGGTCTGCAGCGTGTGCACCAGGTCGTCGCGGTCCCCGTGCGGGCCGATGACGCCGGCCTCGGCGTCGGCCAGCAGCGCGGCGACGGTCTCGCGGGCGTCGTGCTTGTTCGTGCCGACGACGCCGGTGGGCCCGCGCTTGATCCAGCCGGCCACGTACTCGCCGACGGAGGGGGTGCCGTCGCGCAGCACCCGGCCGTCGTCGTTCGGGACGGTGCCGGTGCGCGGGTCGACCGGCAGGCCGGGCAGGCCCTCGCCCCGGTAGCCGACCGAGCGGACGACGAGGTCGGCCGGCAGCACCTCGGTCTCGCCGGTGCCCACCGCGCGGCCCTCGTCGTCGACCGCGGTCCGCTCGACCTCGACTCCGGTGACCCGGTCGGTGCCGAGGATGCGCACCGGGCGGCGGTAGAAACGCAGGGTCAGGCGGGCGCGGCCGGGCCCGGCGGTGTTGGCCGAGTACTGGCGGAGGACGTCGACGTTGCGGGCGACCAGCCGGTCGGGCGGCGGGGGCTCGTCCTCGCCGGGCAGGTCGGCCGGGTCCACCAGCACCGTGGCCTCGGCCAGCTCGCCGAGCTCGTCGAGCTCCTTGGTGGTGAACGTCGCCTGCACCGGGCCGCGCCGGCCGAGCACGGTGACCTCCTCGACCGCCGTCGCGGCGAGGGTGTCGAGGACGTGCTGGGGCATGTCGGTGGGCTCGAGTTCCTGCGGCGCGCGGCACAGCACCCGGGCGACGTCGAGGGCGACGTTGCCGACCCCGACGACGACGGCCCGGCGGACACCGGCCAGCGCCGTCTCCACCCGCACCCGGTCGGCATCGGGGTGCCCGCAGTACCAGGCCACGAGGTCGGTGGCGGCGAGGCTGCCGGTCAGCTGCTCGCCCTCGATGGACAGCGGCCGGTCGAGCGCGGCGCCGTAGGTGTAGACGACGGCGTCGACGTGCGCCCGCAGGTCCTCCAGGGAGACGTCGGTGCCGATCTCGACGTTGCCGACGAAGCGGACGCCGGGGTCGTCCAGCGCCCGGTGCAGGGTGTCGCGGATGGCGCGCATCTTCGGGTGGTCGGGGGCGATGCCGTGCCGGACCAGGCCGAACGGGGTGGGTAGCCGGTCGATCAGGTCGACGGTGACCGGGACCGGCGCGCGGCGGACCAGCGCCTCGGCGGTGTAGATGCCGGCCGGCCCGGCGCCGACCACGGCCACGCGCAGGGGGCGGCCGTCGGCCGGGGTCAGAGCGCCGTCGTCCGCCACGACTGGCATCCTGGCCCCGCCGGGCGGTCGTGCGCCAGGTCACCACCCGGCCCACCCACCGCCCGCAGCAGAGGGGACTCCCCGTGTCCGTCGTCGTCGTCGCCACCATCAGCCCCAAGCCCGAGCACGCCGACGAGGTCCGTCAGGCGGTGCTCGAGACGGTGCCGCAGGTGCACGAGGAGCCCGGCTGCGAGCGCTACTCGCTGCACCAGGGCCGCGACGGTGCCCTCGTGATGGTGGAGAAGTGGGAGAGCCCCCAGGCGCTGGCCACCCACGGCAAGGCCGCGGCGCTGACGGCGCTGTCGGGCCGCCTCGAGGGCAAGCTCACCGGGGCGCCGTCGGTCACCGTGCTGGACGCGCTCGCCGCCGGCGACCCCGCCAAGGGCGCCCTCTGAGGCCTGGCCCCTCCCGACGAGATCGGCGGTCTCGTGGCCGTCGGACCCTGATGGCCACGAGATCCCCGATCTCGCGGCGCGGTCAGGTCGCCTGGCAGACGGGGCACCAGTAGAGGTTGCGGCCGACCATCTCCGCCGTCCGCACCTCGGTGCCGCAGATCCGGCAGGGCAGCCCGGTGCGCCGGTAGACGTAGTGCGCGTCCTCCCGGCGGACGGCGCCCGAGCGGCGGGACCGGTCGGCCGGGTTGGTGGTGACGATCCGGCCCAGCCGGACGCCGGCGCGCAGGAGCACCACCAGGTCGTCCCACAGCGCCTGCCACTCCTCGGCGCCGACGTCGCGGCCCGGCCGGAACGGCGAGATGCCGTGCCGGTAGAGGATCTCGGCACGGTAGACGTTGCCCACGCCGGCCAGCACCGACTGGTCCATCAGCAGCGCGCCGACCGCCGTCCGGCTGTGGCCGACCCGCGCGTAGGACAGCGGGCCACCGCGGCGGGTGCGCAGCGGGTCGGGGCCGAGCCGGTCGAGGATGGCGTCGACCTCGGGCTGGGTGAGGACGTCGCACGCCGTCGCCCCGCGCAGGTCGGTCCACACGCCGCCGCCGTCGGGGCCCTCGGCCGTCCACCGCATCCGCAGCGCACCGCGCGGGGTCGGCGGGTCGCCGAGACCGGTCGTGTAGGTGCCGTAGAGGCCCAGGTGCACGTGCAGGGTGTCGGCGCCGAAGCAGGCGAACAGGTGCTTGCCGTAGCTGGTGATCTCGTCGACCACCCGCCCGTCGAGCAGCGCCGCCCCGGAGGCGAAGCGGCCCTGCGGGCTGGTCACGTGCACCGGCCGTCCGGCGAACAGCGCCGCCTGCTCCCGGGCCAGCCGGAACAGGGTGTGGCCCTCAGGCACCGCGCACCGCCTGGTAGCGGGCCAGCGCCACCTGCCGCTCCTCGGCGTGGTCCACGATCGGCGCCGGATAGCCCTCCGGTGGCCCGCCGGGCACCGTCCACGGCTCGTGCACGTACCGGTCGGGGACGTCGCGCAGCTCGGGCACCCAGCGCCGGACGTAGGCGCCGTCGGGGTCGAACTGCTGGCCCTGCCGCGTCGGGTTGAACACCCGGTAGTACGGCGAGGGGTCGGTGCCGGTGCCGGCCACCCACTGCCAGCCGTGGTGGTTGCTGGCCAGGTCGCCGTCGACGAGGTGGTCGAGGAAGTAGCGGGCGCCGCGCCGCCAGTCGATGTGCAGGTCCTTGACCAGGAACGACGCGACGACCATCCGCACCCGGTTGTGCACGTAGGCCTCGCCGTGCAGCTGGCGCATCCCGGCGTCGACGATCGGGTAGCCGGTGCGGCCCTCCGCCCACGCGGCGAAGTGCTCGTCGGCGACCGGCCCCGTGTCGTACTCCATCGCCGTCATCTGCGGGTTGAACGGCTCCCGGGCGGTCTCCGGACGGTGCCAGAGGACGTCGGCGTAGAAGTCGCGCCAGATGAGCTCGCCGACGAACTTCTCGACCGCCTCGTGCCGGTCGCCGTCGTCCAGCGCCGTGGCCTCGGCCAGCAGCGTGCGCGGGTGCACCGTGCCGTACTTCAGGTGCGCCGACAGGCGGCTGGTGCCGTCGGCGCCGGGGGTGTTGCGGGACGACGCGTAGCCGAGCAGCCGCTGGTCGCGGAACTGCGCCCACGCGTCGCGGCCGGCCTGCTCGCCGGCCGCCGGCAGGACCGTCTCGCCGAGGTCCTGCGCCGGCGGCAGGTCACCGGGCGCGAGGCCGTCGGCCCAGGGGACGTCGTCCGGGCGCGGCGCGGGGCCGTGCAGTCCGCGCGCCCGCCAGGCCCGGGCGAACGGTGAGTAGACCTTGAACGGGGTGCCGTCGTCCTTGGTGAGCCGGCCGGGGGTGACGCCGTAGGGCGAGCCGGTGCGCACGAACGGGACCCCGCCCAGTGCCTGCTCCACGGCGGCGTCGCGGGCCCGGCCGTACACGCCGGCGTCGGCGGAGACGTGCACGCTCCCCCCGCCGGTCTCGCGCACGAGGTCGGGCACGACGCGCGCCGGGTCGCCGGAGCGGATGACCAGCGCCCCGCCCGTCTGCTCGCGCAGGTCGGCCAGGCAGCTCCGCAGGAACTCCCGGCGGGGTGGGCCGGAGGGGTCCCACAGCCGGGGGTCGACGACGAAGACGGGCACGACCGTGCCCTCCGGTCCGGCGGCGTCGCAGGCGGCGAGCAGCGCCGGGTGGTCGCTCAGCCGGAGGTCTCGGCGGAACCAGAGGAGGGCGGTGGGCACCAGCGCCACGGTAGGCAACGTGGCGGGGCGGCGCAGATCAGCGCCCGGTGCTCAGTGGTCGACGGTGGCCAGGCCGAAGTGCGGCTTGTCGTCGTCGGTGACCAGGTCCAGCGTCTCGGGGTGCTGCTGGATGTAGTGGCGGACGAACGAGCAGTACGGGAGGACGTGCAGTCCGCGCTCGCGGGCGGCCTCCAGGACGCCGCTGACGAGCGCCTTGCCGAGGCCGCGGCCACCCATGCTCGGGTCGACCTCGGTGTGCGGCAGGGTCATCAGGCCGTTCTCGACGTGGTAGCTCGCCAGTCCGACGACACGGTCGCCGACCCGCACCTCGAAGCGTCCCCGTTCGGGGACGTCGACCACCGTGGTCTCCATCGTTGCGTTCCCACCTCCGCAGGTCCCACGGCGCCGTTGCCGCGGGTACGACGTGCATCTGGAACGGTAACGCCTCGGAGCCCTCGGAGTTTCCCTCCGCGGGCAGGTGTCACCCACAGGTCGCACTGCCGGGGGCCGTCCGGCTCAGGGGCGCGGGTTCCTCCGCGTCCAGCCGCGGTCGTCCCGCCGCCCGCCCTGGGCGGCCCGGCAGCGCCGGCACACGGCCTGCACCTCCTCCGCGTGCCGGCCCGACTCCGGCTGGACGTCGGCCCAGCTCACGTGCGGGAAGCGGGTCAGCCGGGACCTGCTCAGCGAGAGCCCGCAGACCGTCTCGTTGCGCCCGCGTTCCCACGCGTGGACCTCGCCGGCGGGGTAGCGGATCCCGTCGTCGGGGTCGACCCACTGCCCTCCGGCCGCGACCGCCGCGTTGCGCGCTCCCATGCGCACACCGTTACCCGCGTGCCGGTCCCACACCGGCTGGTGCCGGGTCGTCACCGCTACCGGGCCGTCCGGGCGACGTCGTGGCCGTCAGGAGGCGAGGTCCCGGCCGAGGGTGTTGAGTAGCCGCCGTCACCACCGTCGGCACCTACCTCTTCCGCCGTCGGTGGTCACGGGCACCGGGGCTGCGGCCTCGAGCCCGACCCGACCGGACGGCGGCGTACCCACGGGGTGGCCGCGAGACCTCGATCTGCAAGGGAGCAGACGTGAAGACCCGTAGCGCGGTCCTGCACCAACAGCCCGGCGAGTACGAGCTGACCGAGGTGGACCTCGACGGGCCCCGCCGGGGCGAGCTGCTGGTCAAGATGGTCGCCGCCGGGCTCTGTCACACCGACGACCACGTCGCCGTCGGCGACTCCCCGGCCTTCCGGCTCCCCATCGCCGGTGGGCACGAGGGAGCCGGCATCGTCGTCGGCGTCGGCCCCGACACCCCCGGCTGGGCCGAGGGCGACCACGTCGTGCTCAGCTTCATCGCCGTCTGCGGGCAGTGCCGGATGTGCTCGACCGGACGGCAGAACCTCTGCGACCTCGGGGGCAGGCTCTTCACCGGTGCGCGGCTCGACGACCCCACCAGCTTCCGGATCTCGTACCAGGGCAGGCCGGTGGTCCAGCACTCCGGCGTCTCGGCGTTCAGCGAGCACACGGTCGTCGATGCCCGGTCGGTGGTGAAGATCGACCGCGACGTGCCGCTCGACAAAGCCGTGCTGGTCAGTTGCGGCGTCGCCACCGGGTGGGGATCGGTCACCAACATGTCCGACGCCCAGCCCGGCGACGTGGTCATCGTCATGGGCGTCGGCGGGGTCGGCATCAACAGCGTGCAGGCCGCCCGTGCCATCGGCGCCCGCGCCGTCATCGCCGTCGACCCGGTGGAGTTCAAGCGGGAGACCGCCGAGCGGTTCGGGGCGACGCACACGACCGACTCCATCAAGGAGGCGACCGCCATCGCCCAGTCCATGACCAACGGACAGGGGGCCGACGCGACCATCGTCACGGTCGGCGTCGTGACCGGGGACCACATCGCCGAGGCGGTGAACTCCGTCCGGAAGGCCGGCACCGTCGTCCTCACCGGGACCGGGGGGATGCGGCAGGCGGGCATCCCGATCAACCCCACCATGTTCACGGTGTTCCAGAAGCGGCTCCAGGGAGCGCTCTTCGGCGGGTGCAACCCGCGGTGGGACATCCCCCACCTGCTCACCCAGTACGCGGCCGGCACGCTGCAGCTCGACGCGCTCGTCACCCGGACCTACACCCTCGAGCAGGTGGCCCAGGGCTTCGCGGACATGAGGGCCGGCAAGAACGTCCGGGGGGTCGTCCTCTTCGACTGAGGAGCACCGCCGACCAGGCTCCGACCGCGCGCCGAGGGCCCCGCCGCGATGAGTTCCGGCCGGGTCGCGGGTCTGTCCTGGTGTCGCCGGACGTCGGATGACGCTGCCCGGCACGAGACACCACGGAGGACCCCATGACGACCACGCCGAGGAACCCGACCACCGCGCTGCCCGGCCGCCCGCCCGTCGTCGACCGGGCCACCTGGCAGGCCGCCCGTGACGAGCTCCTGGTCCGCGAGAAGGCCCACACCCGCGAGGGCGACGCCCTCGCCGCCGCCCGCCGCCGGCTGCCGATGGTGGAGTTCGACGGGGCGGTCGAGGTGGTCGGACCCGACGGCCCGGTCCCGTTCCTGGACCTGTTCCAGGGTCGCGACGAGCTCGTGGTCTACAAGCACATGTGGTACGACGGCGCGCCGCACCAGGGGCAGTGCGAGGGCTGCACCATGACGACCTGGCAGCTGAGGGACACCGTCTACCTCGACGCCCGCGGCGTCTCCTTCGCCGTCCTGACCACGGGCCGCTGGGACGAGGTGGCCTCCTTCGTCGAGTTCATGGGCTACACCCAGCCCTGGTACTCGGTGCGCGGGGTGGAGGAGCCGGTCGGCGGCGCCATGGGCTACCTCACCTGCTTCCTGCGCGACGGCGACCGCGCGTTCCTCACCTACTCCACGACGGGCCGGGGCAACGAGCCGGTCGCCGGGTCCTTCGGCCTGCTCGACAGGACGCCCTTCGGCCGCGGCGAGGCGTGGGAGGACAAGCCCGAGGGCTGGCCCGAGGGGAGCCACGCGTGCTGGTACTGGCGCTCGGACGCGGACGGGAACGCCACCTGGGGCCCGACCAGCCGCCCCGTGCCGCAGTGGACCCGCCCCGGCGCGACCCCCGTGGAGACCCTCGGCCGGCACGGCCACCACTGACGCGCCCGTCCTCCGGACGTCCCGCCGGTGCCGCCCGCATCGGCCGACGGGCCGCCTCACCGGTCCGGTTCGTCCCCGCTCACCTCCGAGCGGGCCTGCCACGCCGCGCGAGGGCGTTGCCCCCGGCCCGCCCCCCGAGGACAGTCGGTCCACGCGGCGACGCCGCTGGGGCACCGCCGCCCCGAGGGGGCACTGGCATGTACACCCGATCGACCACCTTCCGCGGTGCCCCGACACTCATCGACGACGGCATCGCCTACGTCCGCGACCAGGTCATGCCCGCCGTCCGACAGCTGGACGGCTGCGTCGGGTTCTCCATGCTGGTCGACCGCCACACCGGTCGGTGCATCGTCACCACGTCCTGGGGCGACCCCGAGTCCCTGCACCGCAGCGCCGAGGCCGTCCGATCCGTCCAGGAGGAGGTGATCCGGACGGTCCGCGGCACGGACGACGAGATCGAGGTCGTCGAGTGGTCCGTCGCCGTGGTCCACCGCGTGCGCGAGGCCCCGAGGGGCGCCGCCACGCGCGTCATGTGGACGAAGGGCCCGATCGGCCAGATGGACCGCGTCATCGACGCCTTCCGCACGAACATCGCCCTCCGCGTCGACGACCTGCCCGGCTTCTGCAGCGTGAGCCTCCTCGTCGACCACGGGACCGGCCGATGCGCGACCGCCGCCACCTACGACAGCCGCCAGACCATGAACCGTGCCAGAGGTCAGGCCCAGGCGATGCGCGAGGAGTTCACCGAGCACATGGGGATGCGCGTCACCGACGTGGCGGAGTTCGACCTCGTCCTCGCTCACCTGCGCGTCCCCGAGACGGTCTGACACCGGGTGACGTGCGGCAGCTCAGTCCGTCGCACGGGCGTTCGGACAGGTCTCGGTCGAGACGCCAGGCAGGGCGATCACCTGCTCCACGCCAGTGCCCCCGGCAGGATTCGAACCTGCGACACACGGTTCAGGAAACCGATTCAGGCGCGTTCCTGACCTGGGCTCCGGTCGGTCATTGCGGCTTTGACCTGCGGTGTTGTACCGAGCTGATGAGTGCTGTGGACGGCCCTCGACGGACATTCTGCTGACCGAGTGCTGACCAGGTGTCCGCAAGCACGAGCAGCCGCGCGTCAGACCCCTCCGCCTGGGGACGCCGTGCCGATGCTGGAGGTGCCGCTTCCCACCCCGTTCAGCCTGCCGGCTGTCTCGGTCGCCGGAAGGGCGCTCCGCGTCCCTTCGGGATGGGCCTACGGCCCACCCTTCCCCCGCCCTGCGACAGCCGGAGGGACGCCGGTCGTCGGGAAGCAGGCAGAGGTGTGGAGGCGCCCAACCGTCGAGACTCAGGACGCGGCCACTGACGCGTTGCTACGCACAGTCGGTCGCGGTCCTAGATGTACCCGGCCATCAGGTTGGTGCCAGGCGGCTGATCGGAGGGCATCCACCGAGTGCGCTGTGGCGGCGCTGAGTGTTGTAGTGCTCGAGCCACGGAGCAAGGGCAGCGGTGCGCTGGTCGTTGTTGGTGAAGGCCTGTCGGTAAGCCCACTCGGTGACCAGGGTGCGGTTGAGGCGTTCGACCTCGCCGTTCTGCCACGGGCAGTGCGGGCGGATGAACTTCTGCCGGGCGCCGAGGGCGGTGATGACCTCGCGCAGGGACCACCGGTAGGCCCAGGCGTTGTCGGTCATCACCCGCTCGATCCGGGTGATGCCGTGGCCGGCGAAGTAGGCCGCGGTGCGGGCGAGGAAGCCCGCGCAGGTCACGCCCTTCTCGTCGGTGAGGATCTCGGCGTAGGCCAGCCGAGAGTGGTCGTCGATGAGCGAGTGGACGTAGTCAAAGCCGGTTGGCACCGACTTGTGCCGGTGGTCGACGGTGGCTGCGCGGCCGTGCGCGCGCCAGCCACCACCGGCGGGGATGCGCGCCAGCTTCTTGACGTCCATGTGCACCAGCTCGCCAGGCCGGGACCGCTCGTAGCGGACCGCGGTGGTCTTCGAGGCCCGGATGACTTGGCCGGTCATCGGGTCCAGCGCGGCCAGCCGGGGCTGCCCGCGGCGGGCCAGGACGCGGGAGACGGTGCGGGCCGGCACGCCGAGCTCGGCGCCGATCCACGCCGGGCCGCGACGCTGCTGGCTGCGCAGCTCGACGACGCGGTCTTCGGTCTCTGTCGGGGTGCGGGTCGGGCTGGTGTGCGGGCGGCTGGACCGGTCGGCCAACCCGGCCGCCCCCTCGATCGTCCACCGCCCGATCCAGGTCCGCACGCACTTGCGAGAGATCCCCATCGCCGCAGCGATGTGCGCCTGTTTCCACCCCGCCCGGTACCGCTGGACGATCAACTGCCGGCCATGAACGGTGGTGCGGGCATTAGCGTGGGACACGAGAACCTCCGAGCAGGGACTGGGCCTTCGACAAGCCACACCCCACTCGGAGGTTCTCCTTCGTTCAAACCCGGTCCGCCGTCACCAACGTCCTGGCCAAGTACACCTAGAACATCGTCCACGCGTGGACAGACGCGCCTGCCCGGCCTGCTCGTAACCGTTGGGTCCTGTGCGGACCACGGTCTCCGCGGTGGGGCCGGGCATCGGCCCCACCGTGACCGCCTCAGCGCGGCTGTCTCGCCTCGGCGGCGTTGCTCGGGCCGTGTCCCTGGTCGACGGTGGCGGCGGGTACGGGCGCCACGGCGGCGAGTAGCCGCCGGCCCTCCTCCTCGAGGCCCAGGGGGGAGTTGGCGAAGCGCAGGGTCACGGCGGAGGCCGCGCCGGTCATCTCGTCCAGCGTCCGGTGGTCGATGTTGCTGAGGTCGTCGCACGACGCGTGGTAGCAGAAGTCGTAGCCGATGCCGGCCCGGCCGCCGAACAGCGCGGCCTGTTCCACGGTCTTGATCCCCTCGGCGCCGGTGAAGAGCCCGCCGGAGGCAATGCCCTCGGCGATGAACGGCCCGTAGTCGCTGCGGCCGCTGAACTCGGTCTCGCCCGAGGCCAGGCCCAGGGAGCCGAAGTGCTCGTGGAAGGCCGCCTCGATCGCGGCCGAGCCGGCCGGGGCGGGCACCGAGCCGTCGTCGGGGCCGAACGCCGAGGCGTCGCCGTCGTAGACGAAGCGGCCGTGGTTCGGGGAGCCGATCATGTCGAAGTTCAGGTACAGCGCGATGTTCCCGAGCGTCGCGGGATCGTTGGTCTTGAGGTCCGCGACGTAGTGGCGGGATCCGAGTAGGCCGAACTCCTCCGCGCCCCACCAGGCGAAGCGCACGGCGTTGGCGGTCTCCGTGCCCGCGAGCACCTCGGCGATGGCGAGGATCCCCGCGGAGCCGGAGGCGTTGTCGTTGATCCCGGGGCCCTGCGGGACGCTGTCCAGGTGCGCGCCGACCATGACCGTGCGCTCCGGGTCACCCGAGCGGGTCTCGGCGAGGACGTTGAAGGTCTCCCGGCTCTCGGAGACGGTCTGCGTGCTGACCGTCACCTCGCCCCCGCCCAGCAGGGCGACCCCGGCGGCGTAGCTCAGGCCGACCACGGGGACGGTCGTCACCCCCGGTTCGCCCAGGGTGCCGGCGACCGCCCCCTCCGCCCCGGGCAGTCCCGTGTTGAAGATCAGCACCGCGGACGCCCCGGCGGCCGCCGCGTTGGCGGCCTTCACCCCGAAGGCGCACGTGCCCCGCTGGAGTAGTGCGATGTTCCCCGGCACGAAGTCGGCGAAGTCCCCGGCCTGGCACCCGCTGGTGCTCGCGGCCTTCTCGCCGGTCGTTCCCACGGCCTGCACCGGTGCCGTCACGGTCCCGGAGCCGGAATAGGTCATGACCGCGACGTCCGCGGCGGCGAGCTGCCTGCCGCCCGCGCTGACCGTGGCCGGGCTGACCTCCAGGAAGAAGGGGAAGGAGAAGGTCTGGACCCGCGGGGCGTAGCCGGCGGCCCTCAACTTGCCGACCACGTAGTCGACGCTGCCCCGGTAGCCGGACGTGCCCGAGGCCCGGTTGCCGTTGTTGGCGTTGGCGATGGCCTGGAACACCTCGAGGTGCTCCAGCACCTTCCCGGGAGGCACGCCTACCTCGATGTTGTAGCCGTGACCTTCGTTTGCCACCGTCATTCCTCCCTTGGTAATAGCGCGGTCTCTGCTGTATCCATGCGGTGAGCGGTAGAAGGCCATCCTCGTCCCCCGTGCCCGGTCTGCGTCGTGATACAAAGCCTCCCGGGCGTGCGTCACCGGCACGTCACCGGCACGTCACCGACTCGCCATCGCTTTAAGCTTGTCTCATGTGGAGAGCTTCTTGTAGCAGGTGAGCGTTGCGGCCAGGGTGAGGAATGCGGTGAACAGCCGGGCGCAGGGCTCATAGCGCAGGGTCAGCCGGCGGTAGCCGGTCAGCCAGGCCAGGGAGCGCTCGATGACCCAGCGGTGCCGGCCCAGCCGATCGCTGGCCTCGATGCCGCGGCGGGCGATCCGTGGCGTGATCCCCGACATCATTGGCGGGTGCGCCGCTGACCTGCGCGGACTACCCGAGACAGCGCTCTGACTTGCGTTTATGGGTGCGGGAGGCGGTTGGTTCCCGATGATGGGATACGGGCATCTTGCGGACTTTCTGCGGACTGTGTGCGGACTGTGTGCGGACTGTCAGGCCGGCGCTCGGTGCCCGGCCGCCTGGGCCGTTGCCTGGGGACTGGCGGGCTTGCCGACTCCGCTACGGGCCGCACATCTCCGCCGCCCGCGTCCTCTAACAACGCCGCCTGGCCACGAGGCGCAGAGCAGCGGCACTGCCGGCAGGATGGCGAAACCTGTGGGCAACTGCAGCCGCCCCGGAGCTGGTCTGCTTGGCTGTAGATGCTGGTCGGGTGTTATCCACCCCTGCGGGCGGCCTCCTCATGGCGTAGGAGTTCCGTGCCGTCAGGGCGAAGAAGCCCGACCAGCCTTCAGCAGCCCCATCAGCTCGCCGAGGACCTCGGCCCCGGCCATTAGTTGCTACCCGGCGCGGTGTATCCGCAAGCGGCGCCCGCCTCCCTCCGGCGGGAGCCTTTCCGACTGCACCGACCGCGGGAAGGGCGCTGCGCGTCCCTGCGGGATGGGCCTACGGCCCACCCTTCCCCCGACCCGCCGCAGCCGGATCAAAGCCGGTTGTGAGGAGCGGCGAGGAGTATGTGGATGGGCGTCGGGGCATCGGTGGTCAATCAGCCTCGCCGGCAACCACAGCTAGCGCTGCACGCGCAAGGGACTCACGCTCGCCGGTGATCCCCGTCGACGACTCGCCCGTCCTTCTGACGCGACCGGCCTCACCGCCGGCTGAGCCAACGTCGGTCAAGCGGTCAGCCACTGCGATCTCCGGCGTGTCCCTAAAGGCGGCTTTAGACACACTCGGCGAACACCCTCGCCCGCGTGGGGAGACGGAATGCGGCGGGCGCTGCTGTTTCGCTCTGGCTGCCGCTATCGCAGCTGGACTGCTTGCCAGGAGGCGGCGGAGGACCCGTGGGGGACAGTCCATAGTTGCTGAGTGTCTGGCCAGCCCGCTCCACGCCTCGGGCGGTGGGACTGCTGTGCCTTCAGTTGACACTCGTTCTGCGGGACCTTGTCTCGCGGAGAGGATGTCGCTGTGCCCAAGAAGTTCCCGCCGGAGTTCAAGCGTGACGTCGTCCGGGTCGCCCGCCGCGGTGACCTGAGCCAGGCGGAGGTTGCTGCTGACTTCGACATCTGTGTCGAGTCGGTGCGCCGCTGGGTGCGCCAGGCCGACATCGACGACGGCGTCGTCGATGGGCAGACCAGCGCCGAGCAGAACGAGCTCGTGCAGCTCCGCCGGGAGAAGCGGCGGCTGGAGATGGAGAACGAGATCCTGCGTCGCGCCGCGGCCTACTTCGCCGCCGGCAGCCTCCCAAAATGAGCTACCCGCTAGTCCGTGACCTGGCCGCCGAGGGCGCTCCGGTGCGGCTGGCCTGCGGGGTGTTGGGCCACTCGGCCCAGGCCTACTACGCCTGGACTGCAGCTCCCATCAGCCAGCGCGACCTCCAGGACGCCCACCTCACCAACGCCCTCATCGACGCCCACGGCGACGATCCGGAGTTCGGCTACCGGTTCCTCGCCGACGAAGTTGCCGGCGCCGGCCTGGTCGCCGGTGAGCGGCGCATCTGGCGACTGTGCTCCCAGCAGAAGCTCTGGTCGACCACGGTGCGCAAGGGCCGGCGAGGCGCGGGCAAGACGCCCGGCCCGGCGGTGCACGACGACCACGTGCAACGGAACTTCACCGCGCAGCGCCCCGATCAGGTGTGGGTCACCGACATCACCGAACACCCCACCGCCGAAGGCAAGCTCTACTGCTGCGCGATCAAGGACCTGTTCAGCAACCGCATCGTCGGCTACGCGATCGACGAACGGATGACCGCGCAGCTGACCGTCACCGCCCTCCGCACGGCCGTTGCCCGGCGCCAGCCGAGGGGTCTGGTGGTCGTCCACAGCGACCGCGGATCCCAGTTTCGAGCCCGGAGCTTTCGTGCCGTCCTCACTGCCGCCGGACTGCAGGGATCGATGGGCCGCGTGGCCTCCGCGGGCGACAACGCCGCCATGGAGTCCTGGCACGCGCTGCTGCAAAGAACGTCCTGGACCGCCGCCGCTGGCGCACCCACGACGAGCTTCACGCCGCGATCGTGTTCTGGATCGAGCACACCTACAACCGCCGCCGCAGGCAACGCGCCCTCGGCAGACTCACCCCGGTCGAGTACGAACTTGCCTTCACCGATCAAAACGCCGTTGCAGCATGATCAGTCCCAACCGCCGTCAACTGATGCTGCAGCAGTCCCGGTGGTGGCCTGGTGCGAGCGGCAGTTGGAAGTTCGGCCCGCCGGCCACAGCCCATCAGGCAGGCGCAACAGGTCGCCGCGGTGAGGCCGCCGGACTACCGCTCGACGGTGTTTCCAACTCAGTCCCGGGGTCTCGTGTGGGTCGTTCCGTCATCCCCTGTAGATCGTCGGTGCGCAGAACCTCATCTGGAGGAGGACCGGCGTGCCGCTCGGTGGTGTAAAACCGCACCTCGTGGCCGTCGGGATCGTGGGTGTACGGAAGGATCCATCCGATTGTGGTGCGCTGTACACCGGCGTGCTTCTCCCCGAGCGAGGTCAATCGAACCGCGAGTTCATTGATCTGCTGCTCAGATGGCACGCCAATCGAGAAGTAGTCGAACCCCGCCGCTGCTGCGGCGCGGACTGGGTCAAGTCGAAGGGCGAGTTCGGGACCCGCGTTGGGATGTGACAGAGCCATCCCCATCAGGACGCCATCCTCGACGAACTCAATGTGCAGCCGATAGCCGAGCCGGCTCTCATACCACGTCCGGGACCTGGTCAGGTCACTGACCGGCAGCTTGAGGTGGTGAACACCGTCCAGGCGCGGCGCATCCGTCCTTGTCATGATCGTCCCCTTCCATAACCTCCGTGCAGTCCGACGGCAGGGAGTCCAGGGGTCAGCCGTCAAACTGCACCCTCGCCAAGCCGCCGCCGCGGGTGGTCAACCGGAACCAGCCCGGTGACTAACTCCGGAAGCTGCACACCCACTTCGGCGCCTGTCCGGTCGGACTGCTCCCGACAACGCTCCCTGGAACTCTGGCCGGGCATCAGCTGCGCGCGAGCCCGGAGGTAGCTGAGCACCAGGGCACAGTGACAGCTGTCCCCGAGTGGGCCGCTAATGGTGACCAGTGATCAGGCCCCCATTCGAGTTGGCGCCTCACCGCTGGTCCCGCCAGGGATCACCCCGAGCTGCTGCAGCAGACTCACGACGTCCATGACGATGCGACTTTCCGCCAGTCTCCCGTCACGCAGGTAGTCGACCGTCATCGCCGCCACACGAACGTGCTGGTCAGTGGGGTCGATCCCCTCGTAGGGACCGCGGTGCGTTCCCTCCCAGACGTGCAGTGTGGCGACCTTGTCACCCTCGGCGACCTGGTCCACCACGTGCCAGCGCAGGTCCGGGAAGGCCGTGTACATGTATTCCATGTAGCGCCGGAACCCCTCAAGTCCAGGACCTTGACCGGGTGCTGGGACCTGCTCGACGAAGTCTTCCTCCATCACCTCGGACAGGTCGTCCAAATTGTGGCTGTCAAGCATCGCGCACAACGTGCGCACCGCTGTTCTGTTGTCCTCGATGGACATCGCGGCCTCCCCTCACGCGAGACGGGACATCTGCCGTCGGCGACAGCCCCGTCGTGTATGTGGCCCTGCGGGTGCATGGTCGAGCCGACCCCGTCACATCACCGTCACGACGTCCCCAACAGTGGGGTGGAACCAGGCGGCGAAGCCTGGATCGCCGTGCCCTCCAGCATCACCTGCTCCCTGACGAACGGGGCTGGCCGGGCACCCGTTCGGCCAGGATGATCGTGCTGGCGCCCGGCGGACCCGTCAGGGACAGCGGTGTCCACCCGCGGCCGCCAGGTGTCCCTGAGTGGGCCGCTTAG
>NZ_JBFNXQ010000239.1:0-207 GCF_041018925.1 Geodermatophilus maliterrae | reverse complement strand
GGCGGCGGTCGGCGCGGGCAGGTCGGCGGCCAGGGTGGCCATCCCGTCCAGCGGGGAGGGGTAGCAGCGCACGTCGGCGTGCCGCTGGGCCTGCGCGCGCCGCCGGTCGGCCGCCTCGGCGTCGAGCTCCAGCAGCAGCGCCAGGGCCCGCTTGCGCAGCTTGCCGGTCGTCAGTGAGGCCGCCTCGGGCAGCAGCCGGGCCTCGAT
>NZ_JBFNXQ010000238.1:0-207 GCF_041018925.1 Geodermatophilus maliterrae | reverse complement strand
GACGGACACGGTGTCCTCCAGGGGGTGTCGGGGTTCGGGGGTCAGGCGGTGGCGGGGGCGGGGTCGGCGGGCCAGACCGCGGGCGGTCGGTGCCCGGCGGAGCCGCCGAGCTCGGTCTTGACCGTGGCGATGACGGCGTCGGTGGACAGGCCGTAGCGGTCGTGAAGGGTGGGCAGGGCGCCGGCGGCGAGGAACTCGTCGGGCAGG
>NZ_JBFNXQ010000237.1:0-287 GCF_041018925.1 Geodermatophilus maliterrae | reverse complement strand
ATCTGACCCAGGTGCGCCAGGCCGGCCTGGTGGAGCTGCTGGCGCTGATTCGCGGCGTCACCCTGCTGGCCGACGCCGGGTATCAGGGGCTGAGCGCGCAGACCGCCGGTGCGGTCCTCACTCCGCGGCCGGCCCGGCGGAGGAACCAGATCCCGATCTTCCCCGCCGTCGCCGCGGCCCACGAGGCCGAACGCCGGGCTCACGCGTCCAAGCGGATCCGCGTCGAGCATGGCATCAGCCACCTGAAGAACTGGCGAGCACTGTCGCGTCACCTCGGCCGACGCGAA
>NZ_JBFNXQ010000236.1:0-346 GCF_041018925.1 Geodermatophilus maliterrae | reverse complement strand
GCGGACCGGGCTTGAACGAAGGAGAACCTCCGAGTGGGGTGTGGCTTGTCGAAGGCCCAGTCCCTGCTCGGAGGTTCTCGTGTCCCACCGTAATGCCCGCACCACCGTGCACGGCCGGAAGCTGATCGTCGATCGGTACCGAGCGGGATGGCGGCAGGCGCACATCGCCGCGGCGATGGGGATCTCCCGCAAGTGCGTGCGGACCTGGCTCACCCGCTACGCCGCCGAGGGCGAAGCCGGGCTGGCCGACCGCTCCAGCCGCCCGCACACCAGCCCGACCCGCACCCCGACAGAGACCGAAGACCGCGTCGTCGAGCTGCGCAGCCAGCAGCGTCGCGGCCCGGCC
>NZ_JBFNXQ010000235.1:0-358 GCF_041018925.1 Geodermatophilus maliterrae | reverse complement strand
GCCCAGCTGGGCGGCCTTGGCCGCGGAGTAGGCGACCCCGCCGAAGACGCCGCCGCCGCGCTCGGCCGAGACCGACGCCAGGAAGACGATGCGGCCGAAGCCGCGCTCGACCATGCCGGGTGCGACCCGGCGGGTGATGTTGTACGCCCCGCGCACGTTGACGGCGAAGATGCGGTCCCACTCCTCGCCGCTGACCTCCAGGAAGGGCGTCGGCGAGGTGATGCCGGCGTTGTTGACCAGGGCGCCGACCGGGGGCAGCGCGCCGTCGAGCACGGTCAGCGCGGCCTCCACGGAGGCCTCGTCCGTGACGTCGCAGCCGATGCCGACGGCCTGCACGCCGTGCCGTTCGGCGATCTCG
>NZ_JBFNXQ010000234.1:0-358 GCF_041018925.1 Geodermatophilus maliterrae | reverse complement strand
CCCGAGCTGGGCGGCCTTGGCCGCGGAGTAGGCGACCCCGCCGAACACGCCGCCGCCGCGCTCGGCCGAGACCGACGCCAGGAAGACGATGCGGCCGAAGCCGCGCTCGACCATGCCGGGTGCGACCCGGCGGGTGATGTTGTACGCGCCGCGCACGTTGACGGCGAAGACGCGGTCCCACTCCTCGCCGCTGACCTCCAGGAAGGGCGTTGGCGAGGTGATGCCGGCGTTGTTGACCAGGGCGCCCACCGGGGGCAGCGCGCCGTCGAGAGCGGCCAGCGCGCTCTCGACGGAGGCCTCGTCGGTGACGTCGCAGCCGATGCCGACGGCCTGCACGCCGTGCTGCTCGGCGATCTCC
>NZ_JBFNXQ010000233.1:0-388 GCF_041018925.1 Geodermatophilus maliterrae | reverse complement strand
CACGGACATGGGTCTCTCCAGGGGCTGTGGGATGTGTGGAACGGAAGGTCTGGTTGCAGGCCTCGAGCCTGTAGCCGGGTGGTCGTTGCGTGGACTAGACCGGCGCGCCGAGTGGTCGTCGTGGAGGGCAGGCGG
Source organism: Geodermatophilus maliterrae (assembly GCF_041018925.1). Classification (NCBI taxonomy): domain Bacteria; kingdom Bacillati; phylum Actinomycetota; class Actinomycetes; order Geodermatophilales; family Geodermatophilaceae; genus Geodermatophilus; species Geodermatophilus maliterrae. The sequence continues at coordinate 253 of NZ_JBFNXQ010000233.1, read as the reverse complement.
CGCCGACTCGTGCGTGCTCGACCCCGCTGCCCGGCGGTGGTCAGCGCGTCGACCGCCGCCGGGCACCTACCTGCCTCGTGGTGACGTGCAGGCGTCGGATCAGGCCGTGGCCGGGTCGGGATCGGCCGCCCAGGGGGCGTGCGTGCCGCCGCCCAACTCGGCCTTGACCCGGGCGATGACGGCGTCGGTGGACAGGCCGTAGCGGTCGTGCAGGGTGGGCAGGGCGCCGGCGGCGAGGAACTCGTCGGGCAGC
>NZ_JBFNXQ010000232.1:0-473 GCF_041018925.1 Geodermatophilus maliterrae | reverse complement strand
AGGTCGCGGACCACCGGTCGCCGGTCGAGCGCGCGCTCGCCGGCCGGCTGCTGGAGCAGCCGGTGCGGCTGTCCCGGTTGCCGGTGTCGGTGCTGTCGCGGGAGCAGAAGGCCGCCGAGCTGCAGCGGGTGGCCGCGCTGGAGGCGATGACCGCCGCCTACGAGGCCGAGCTGGTGCTCGGCCTGGCCGACGACACCCCCGACGACCCCCTGGCACCGGGCACGCCCGGGGCCCGGGGGTCGTGGGCGCCGGATGCCGAGCTGCCCGGGGTGTCGGAGTTCTCTCCCGCCGAGCTGGGCATGGTGCTCAACTGCGGCCGCGGCACCGCTTCGCACCTGGCGCACCGGGCCTTGACCTACCGCAGCCACCCGCCGGCGACCTGGGCGGCGCTGGCCACCGGCACGCTGGACGAGGCGCGGGCGAAGGCCCTCGTGGAGGTGCTGGAGCACACCGGCCCGACCGTGGCCCGCGGC
>NZ_JBFNXQ010000231.1:0-559 GCF_041018925.1 Geodermatophilus maliterrae | reverse complement strand
CGGCGAGCTGGTGCACATGGACGTCAAGAAGCTGGCCCGCATCCCCGCCGGCGGCGGCTGGCGCGCGCACGGCCGCGCGGCCACCGTCGACCACCGGCACAAGCCGGTGCCGACCGGCTTCGACTACGTGCACGCCCTGATCGATGACCACTCCCGGCTGGCCTACGCCGAGATCCTGCCCGACGAGCAAGGCAGCACCTGCGCGGGCTTCCTCACCCGCGCCGCGGCCTACTTCGCCGCCCACGGCATCGACCGGATCGAGCGGGTGATGACCGACAACGCCTGGGCCTACAAGTACTCGCTGCGCCAGGTGTGCGCCTCCCTCGGCGCGCGGCAGAAGTTCATCCGCCCGCACTGCCCCTGGCAGAACGGCAAGGCTGAACGCCTCAACCGCACCCTGGCCACCGAGTGGGCCTACCGGCAGCCCTTCACCAGCAACGACCAGCGCGCCGCCGCACTCGCGCCCTGGCTCGAGCACTACAACACTCAACGCCGCCACAGCGCACTCGGCGGACGCCCTCCGATCAGCCGCCTGACACCAACCTGATGACCGGGTACA
>NZ_JBFNXQ010000230.1:0-629 GCF_041018925.1 Geodermatophilus maliterrae | reverse complement strand
AGCCGGTGGTGGCTGCGGCACAGGCAGCACAGGTCGGCGCAGTCGGTGGCCCCGCCGCGGGCGTGCGGGAGGACGTGGTCGGCGTCGGCCCACCCGACGCGTTGCCCGCAGGTGGGGAAGCGGCAGGTGCGGTCGCGGGTGTGCACGAACGTCTGCTGCGCGGCGGAGGGCTGGTAGCGGTCGACCGGCTCGGGCCGGTCGAGCACCGCGCACCGGCAGTCCCTCGCGCCCCCGTCCGCGCCGGGGTGGTCGGGGCAGCCGCGGCGGGCCAGCCGGCGCAGCCGGTCGAGGGTGGCGGTGGCCAGCAGGGCGCCGGCGTCGTCGGTCAGGCCCACCGTCGTGGTGCCGCCCTCGGGGGTGCGCAGGCCGAGCGCGTCGAACCCGGCGAGCAGTTCACGTAGATGGGCGGCGGTGATCGGCAGGCCGTGGACCTCCCCGGCCTCCGTCGACCGCCCGGCGAGGGCGGCGAGGGTGGCGGTGATCTGCAGGTGCGCGGTGACCGCCGGGCGGGTGTCCCAGGGGCGCTGGATGAGGTCGGCCAGCACCTGGGTGCGCAGCTGCCCGATCGGGCGCTGGTCGCCGTCGGCCTTCAGCATCCGGGCCAGCCGGTCGAGGGTGTCGTGGCAGGC
>NZ_JBFNXQ010000023.1:0-54843 GCF_041018925.1 Geodermatophilus maliterrae | reverse complement strand
CGGGGCCCACGAGGTCTGGCCGGAGGACTGGGATGTCGCAGCACAGCTACGTGGACTTCGACCTGCTGGTCGAGTCCAACGGCCAGGGTGGCTATCGAGCCCGCGTGTTGAAGTCGCCGGTGGGCGAGACCCCTGCGTCTCCGGTGAGCATCCCGTTCTCGGACCTGGAGGTCGAGAACTTCCTGCTGAAGGTCGGCCGACCACGCCGGCAGACCGCACGCGGAGTGGGGTCTCCAGAGGTCGGAGCGGTCCGGGACTTCGGCGCCCGGCGCTTCGACGCGGTCTTCACGGACCGCATACGTGGCGCGCTGGCCAGCAGTCTCGACCAGGTCGAGTCCCTGGAGGACACCGGGCTCCGGGTCCGCTTGCGCCTCTCCGACTGCCCGGAGCTGGCGGAACTGCCGTGGGAGTACCTCTACGACAGCGACATCCGGCGGTTCCTCGCGCTGTCGGAGTGGACGCCCGTCGTCCGGTACCTGGAGCTACCGGGGCGGATCCGGCCGCTGGCGGTCCGACCTCCCCTGCGGATCCTGGTGATGGCCGCCAGCCCCTCCGACTTCGAGCCGCTGGACGTGCAGGCGGAGTGGGACAAGGTGCGCGAGGCCCTCGACGGCCTCCAGCAGGCCGGCCGCGTGCAACTCGACCGGGTCCCCTCGGGGACGCTGGGGACCTGCGACGGCAACTGCGTCGGGGCGAGTACCACGTCTTCCACTTCATCGGACACGGCCGCTACGACCCAGGACCCCAGGACGGCGTCCTCGCCCTGGAAGGTCCCGGTGGCCGTGCGCAGCTGGTCACCGGAGCCGACACGGGGGCGCTGCTGCACGACCACAGGAGCCTGCGGCTGGCGCTGCTCAACTCGTGCGAGGGCGCGCGTGGCGGGCTCAGTGACCCCTACTCGGGCACCGCGCAGAGTCTCGTCTACCAGGGCATCCCCGCCGTGGTCGCCATGCAGTTCGAGATCACCGACCACGCCGCCATCACCTTCGGGCACAGTCTCTACGAAGCCGTCGCCGACGGCTATCCGCTCGACGCTGCCATGGCCGAGGCCCGCAACGCCGTTCGGGACCGGGCCAACCCCGTCGAGTGGGCCACTCCCGTGCTCTACCTCCGCGCCGCTGACGGGCGCGTCTTCGACGTCCGGTCCGCCCGGTCGGCCCCCGGCCGGCCCCCGGACGAGGCCACGCCGGACGAGGCCACGTCCGGCGGGGGCGCGCCCGGGCGGGATCACGCCAGGCCGGACGGGAGCGGACCCGGACCAGCGGGACGGCTCCACCGCTGGGGAGGAGTCGCAGGGACGGCCCGAGGTCGGACGCGGTGACCCCGGACCCGCGACGCCGGAGTGGCTGGCCCACGCGAGACTACAGGCCCGCGACCGGCTGGCCGGGGTCACGTCCCGGCTGAGGGAGGGGTTGTCCGGGCACCAGGGAGAGCCGCCGCCTCCGGTCACCCCTTTGGACGCAGCCGTTCCACCGGTCCGCCGGATCCGGGCTCACCCGGGAGCGGCCCCGTGTGTCCACGCCGCGGTCGGCCCCAACGACCTCGTGGCGTTCGCGGGGACGGACGGCGTCATCCGTGTCCTCTCCGCGCGCACCGGTCGCTTCGTCGCCCGGTGCTCCCTCCCGCACGGCGAGCGCCCGAAGCGTGTGGCCTGGGGCCGTGGCCGCGCCACGTCGCCAGCACCCACGACCAGGGGCTGGTCGTGGTGTGGGACCTCGAGAGGGAACTCCCCGTCCGGGTACTGCGCGCCGCCAGGCGCCGAGTCGACGCCGTCGCCTTCAGCCACGACGGCCGCTGGCTGATCACCGCCGGCGAGCGGGAACTCCGCGTCTTCGACGACCGCGGGGCGCAGGTGCGTGCCTTGGCGCTGCCGCCCGTCGAGGCGCGACTCGTCGGGGGGCGGGCGACGGGGACCGTCCACGCCGTGGCGTTCACGCCGGGGGACCGCCACGTCGTCGTCGCCGGTGACGACGGCTTGGTCCGTCAGTTCGACGCCGGCGGCCACCAGGTGCAGGTGTGGGAACACCCGGCCTCGATCCTGGCCCTCGCGGTGTACGCCGACGGGCTGGTGACCGGGTCGGCGGCGGGCAGGGTCAGCTCCTGGAGGTGGGACGGGCGCCCCCTGTGGCGCAGCGACCACGACGGGAGCGTCGCGCACGTCGCCGTCTCCACCGACGGCGGTCTGGTGGCGACCGCCGCTGCCGACTGCACGGTGCGGCTCTGGGACCGGACCGGCACGGCGACCGCCGAGAGCCCTCTCGCCCGGCGCTCCGTCGGTGTCGCGTTCCCGGCCGACGGCACCGGGCTCCTGACCGCCACACAGGTCGGAGCCCTCGAGGTGTGGGAGCCCGCGACCGGTGAGGCGAGGGATGACCGACCTGTCCGGGGACGTCCCGGGGAGTGATCGTCCTCGACCCGGGGTCTGCGAGGGAGCGGTCCCGGGCGAGGTCTGAGACGAGCCACAGCGCTCGAGGGAGGAGGGACACCATGACCCAACAGGGGAGGCCGGCCGATGAGTGGGGTGGGGCGACCGCCTGGCAGCAGCCGTCGTCCCAGGGCCCTTACGGGCCGCCGGGCGGTCCGGGAGGCCGTCCGCCGACGAACGAGCGGGGCACGGTGATCGCCCTCGCCGTGGCCGGCGGAGCGGTGCTCGTCGCCGTCGTCGTCGCCCTGGCGCTCACCGTCGGCGGAGGTGGTGGAGGTGCGCCCGGCTCCACCACGACGGGCGGGGACACCATCCCCGAGGCCACCGTGTCGCCTGTCGGGCTGGGGAACGACCCCGGCCGGGACGACCTCGCCGAAGGCTGCTTCCGCGGCGACATGGGAGCCTGCGACGACCTCTACCTCGCGGCCGGCCTGGGCTCGGTCTACGAGGCCTACGGGGACACCTGCGCCGGACGCCAGCCAGCGGGCACCGGGGTGCTGTGCACGGAGGCGTTCCCCGGCTGAGCAGGGCCGGAGGCGAAGGACGGCCCGGCACCCCCGGGGGAGGTGCCGGGCCGCTCGGCGGCCGCCGCGTCAGGTCGCCGGCGTCAGGACGGCCGGCAGATGCAGCCCCTCGTGATCGCACCCACGAGGGTGGCGCGGCAGAACCGCAGGCCGATCGCGTCGTGGTGGGACACCCCGTGCGGGCACACGTCGCACGACGGGTCGCCCAGCGACGGGCCGTCGGTGAGGGGGGCGGTCGAGGCGGGGGAGGTGGTGGGTGCCATGGGGACGACGGCCTGACTCCGCCGGCGGACGGCGGTGTTGACGAGCGTCGGATCCGGCGCCGCGTGGAGGCGGCGCACGAGGAGGACCGACCACCTCACGCTACGCCGGGCGCCGCGCCGTCCCCTCCGCTCGGCGCCGCCCGAGCCGGCGCGGGCGGTCACGGCCCCTCGGTGGGGTAGCCCTCCTCGTCCATGCGCCGGATCACCCGGGGGTCGAGCCGCCCCTCGCCCACGGCGGCGTCGACCTCCGCGTCCACCACCGCGCCGTGCTCGTGCATCCACCGGTCGGCCCGCTGCTCGGCGGCCACCCCTTCCTGCGTGAGGTGGGCGTCGCCGATCACCTTGCGCCGGACGACGTAGGCCACGACGACCAGCGCCCAGGCGAGCAGGCTGAGCAGGAGCTGCGACCGCGTGCTCTCCCGGACGAACATCGACACGAGGATCGCGACGATGGCGGCCGCCGTGAGCAGGGTCAGGACGGGGTAGAACCACATCTTCACCCGGAGCCGCTCCGGCGGGATCGTCGGCCGCATCCGCAGCTGCGAGAGGCTGATCAGCAGGTAGACGAACAGGATGATCGCGCCGGAGGAGTTGAGCAGGAACAGGAAGACCGTGTCCGGCGAGACGTAGGCGGCGATCACGCAGAGGAACCCGATGACGGACGACGACAGGATCGCCCACGCCGGGACGCCGCGCTTGCTGATCGTCAGCATCCGGCCGGGGGCCTCGTGCCGGGCGGCCAGCACGAACAGCATGCGCGAGGCCGTGTAGAGGCCGGAGTTCAGGCAGGACAGGACCGCGGTCAGCACCACCGCGTTCATGATGTCGGCCGCCGCCGGGATCCCCATCTCCTCCATGGCCGCCACGTACGGCGAACCCCCGAGCTCCGTGGAGTTCCAGGGGAGGATCGTCGCCAGCAGGAAGATGGAGCCCACGAAGAAGATCGAGATCCGGAAGACGACGGAGTTGGTCGCCTTGACGATGCCGCGCTCCGGCTCGTTGGACTCGGCGGCGGCGATGGTGGCGATCTCCGCGCCGACCATCGAGAAGATCACGATGACGATGCCCCCGAACAGCGCGCCGACGCCGTTGGGGAAGAAGCCGCCGTGCGCGGTGAGGTTCGAGAAGTCCAGGTCGCGGTTCGGCCACAGCCCCAGGACGAAGAGCGCGCCGAGGCCGATGAAGACCATGATCGTGACGACCTTGACGCCGGCGAACCAGTACTCGAACTCCCCGTAGGAGGCCACCGAGAACAGGTTGGTCGCCGTCATGAGCACCATCAGGACGAGCGCCATGAGCCACAGCGGGACGTCGGGCAGCCAGCGCTGCAGGATGCCCGCCCCGGCCACGGCCTCGAAGCCGACGACGATGACCCAGAAGTACCAGTACAGCCAGCCGACGCTGAACCCCGCCCAGCCGCCGAGGGACTGCCGCGCGTAGTCCGCGAAGGACCCGGTCGAGGGGTTGGCGACGGCCATCTCGCCGAGCATCCGCATGACCATGACGATCAGGACACCGGTGATGGCGTAGGTGATGAAGGCGGCCGGGCCGACCTCGCCGATGATCGCGCCGGAGCCGACGAACAGGCCGGCACCGATGACGCCCCCGATCGCGATCATCGTCAGATGACGCTGCTTGAGGCCTTTCTGCAGGTCGCCGCCTTCGGCAGCAGGACCGTGGGCCATGTCCGCTCCTCTCGTCCTGGACGTGCGTCCGTGGGAGGGGTCGGCTGGGCCTCAGCGCCGGTCTCGGCTGAGTGGTGAGGATCCTGCTGCGGCGACCGGGGTACCGCCAGCCGGAGCACGTCCCGTCACGCGGAGTTCACACGGACCGTCCCCCGTGGGACCCGCCGGCCGGGCCGGCTACGACCGGCGTCCCGCTCCGGGCATGCCCGACCGGCCGGCACCCGGCGCCGCGCCGTGCTCGAGCAGCGGCCGGGTCCGCCACGGCACCAGCTCCGAGAGCGCGACGACGCTGGTCGAGCGCACCACCGCCGGCGAGCGGTTGAGGTCGACGAGGACCTGCTGCAGCTCCTCGTGCGAGCCGGCGGCCACCCGGCACAGCACGTCGCCCTGACCGGTGGTGGCGTGCGCCTCCAGGACGGCGGGGATGGCCTCGAGGTCGCGCCGCACGTCGTCGATCGCCCCCTGCGCGATCTCCAGCGTCACGAAGGCCTGGACGCCCAAGCCGGCCGCCCCGACGTCGACCTGCGGCCCGTACCCGGTGACGACGCCGCTGTCGGCCAGGCGCTGCAGCCGCGCGGACACGGTGCCCCGGGCCACGCCGGTGACGCGGGACAGCTCGAGGTCCCCGGCACGGGGGTGGTCCTCGAGCGCGGCGAGCAGCGCCACGTCGAGCGCGTCGAGTCCCGTCCTGTCGGTCATCGGTCGTCCCTCTCCACCGGTCCTGGGGTGTGCAGCCTGCCCAGCTCGAGCGCCTGCCGCACCGTCCGGGTGCGCAGCTCGCCCATCCGTGGCGGTACCACTTGCCCAGCCACCGGCTCCGGGTGTGCGCTGCGGGCGGGCACCGCAGGGATCCCCGGAGGAGGAGACGGGCATGAGCCTCGAGCAGGTACTCAACGACGAGGAGCGCCTGGCGCAGCTGGACGTCGACCAGCTCCGGCAGCTGGTCGGGCTGGTCGAGTACGACGCCTCCGGCGATCCCTTCCCGGTCACCGGTTGGGACGCGCTGGTGTGGGTGGTCGGCAACGCCACCCAGACCGCCCACTTCCTCCAGTCGGCGCTCGGGATGGAGCTGGTCGCCTACTCCGGGCCGGAGACCGGCAACCGCGACTCCGTCTCCCACGTCCTGCGGTCGGGGGCGGCCCGCTTCGTCGTCACCGGCGCCTGCGACCCGGCCAGCCCGCTGGCCGACCACCACCGCGAGCACGGGGACGGCGTCGCCGACATCGCGCTGTCCGTGCCCGACGTCGACCGCTGCGTCGCGCACGCCCGGGCCATGGGCGCCACCGTGCTCGAGGAGCCGCACGACCTCACCGACGAGCACGGCACCGTCCGCCTCGCCGCGATCGCCACCTACGGCGACACCCGGCACACCCTCGTCGACCGTTCCCGCTACACCGGCCCCCACCTGCCCGGCTACGTCGCCCGGACGTCGTCCCACCAGCCGCGGCCGGGCCGGCCGCAGCGGCTGTTCCAGGCCATCGACCACGTCGTCGGCAACGTCGAGCTCGGCGCGATGGACCGGTGGGTGGACTTCTACAACCGGGTCATGGGCTTCACGAACATGGCCGAGTTCGTCGGCGAGGACATCGCCACCGACTACTCGGCGCTGATGAGCAAGGTCGTCGCGAACGGCAACCACCGGGTCAAGTTCCCGCTCAACGAGCCCGCGGTCGGGAAGAAGCGGTCGCAGATCGACGAGTTCCTCGACTTCCACCAGGGGCCGGGCGTCCAGCACGTGGCCCTGGCCACCAGCGACGTCATCGGCACGGTCGACGCCATGCGCGCCGAGGGCATCGAGTTCCTGGCCACCCCGGACTCCTACTACTCCGACCCCGAGCTGCGGGCCCGCATCGGCACGGTGCGGGTGCCGATCGAGGAGCTGCAGCGCCGCGGCATCCTGGTCGACCGCGACGAGGACGGCTACCTGCTGCAGATCTTCACCAAGCCGATCGGCGACCGGCCGACCGTCTTCTTCGAGCTCATCGAGCGGCACGGCTCGCTGGGGTTCGGCAAGGGCAACTTCAAGGCGCTGTTCGAGGCGATCGAGCGCGAGCAGGAGCGCCGCGGCAACTCCTGACCGGGCGGTTCAGGGCGCCGGCTCGGGGTGGCGCCGTCGGGCGGGTCGAGCAGGTCCTCAGGTGGACGGGCCCCGGCCCGACCACGTCCAGGCGTAGCGGCCGTCGTCGGCGGCGGTGCCGGCCTCGCCGAGGTCCAGCGGCCGGAAGGTGTCGACCATGACGGCCAGCTCGTCGAAGTAGTCGGCGCCCAGCGAGCGCTCGACCGCGCCGGGCTGCGGCCCGTGGCTGTGCCCGCCGGGGTGCAGGCTGATCGAGCCCTTGCCGATGCCCGAGCCCTTGCGGGCCTCGTAGTCGCCGTCGACGTAGAACATGACCTCGTCGGAGTCGACGTTGGAGTGGTAGTAGGGCACCGGCACCGCCAGCGGGTGGTAGTCGACCTTCCGCGGGACGAAGTTGCAGATCACGAAGCCGCCACCCTCGAACACCTGGTGCACCGGCGGTGGCTGGTGCACCCGGCCGGTGATCGGCTCGTAGTCGGCGACGTTGAACGCGTAGGGGTACAGGCACCCGTCCCAGCCGACGACGTCGAACGGGTGCTCCGGGACGACGTGCACCGTGCCGGTGAGTCCACCCGGGCCGTTGCCGCGGTGCTTGACGTGGACCTCGACGTCGGTGCCCTCGGCCAGCAACGGCTCGGCCGGCCCGCGCAGGTCGCGCTCGCAGTACGGGGCGTGCTCGAGGAACTGCCCGTACTTCGACAGGTACCGCTTGGGCGGGGCGACGTGGCTGTTCGCCTCGATCGCGTAGGTGCGCAGCGGCTCCTCGCCCGTGGGGACCCAGCGGTGCGTCGTGGCGCGGGGGAGGACCACGTAGTCGCCCCGGCCGACCTCGAGCGCGCCGAACACGGTCTCGACCGTCGCCGTCCCGCGCTCGACGTAGACACACTCGTCGCCGACGGCGTTGCGGTAGTACGGCGAGGCCAGCGACGAGACGGCGTAGGAGATGCGCACGTCGGCGTTGCCCAGCACCAGGCGCCGGCCGGTGACGGCGTCGACGCCCTTGTGCTCCTCGCCGGGGAACAGGTCGTGCAGCTTGAGGTGCCGGGGCACCAGCGGCGCGTTCGGCGTGAGCGTCTGATCGGGCAGCTCCCACGGGCGCGCGTCGACGATCGCCGACGGGATCCCCCGGTGGTAGAGCAGCGCGGAGTCCGAGGAGAAGCCCTCCTCGCCCACGAGCTCCTCGGAGTACAGGCCGCCGTCGGGCCGGCGGTGCTGGGTGTGCCGCTTCGGCGGGACGCTGCCCACCTGCCGGTAGAACGCCATGGCTGCCTCCTCGGACGAGGAGGGATCATCCCGCGCCCGGCCCGGTGCGGGCGAGCGGTCACTCCGCGGGTGGCGGCACCGGTTCCTCGATCCAGTCCCAGCTGTGGTGGCCGTACAGCACCTTGTTGCCCGCGGCGTCGTAGACGACGAGGTGGCCGGTGGAGGTAAAGCTGTACCGGGCGTCGTCGTCGTAGCGGATCACTTCGCCGTCCGTGCGGTGCAGGTCGAAGGCCATGTCCGGAGCTTGGCACGACCGGCCGTGCGCAGCCCGCCGTCGGCGGCAGAGGGCCGGCCACCCCGTCGGAGCCGTCGTCAGGTGGTGGGCAGAGGCCGCGGCGTCGTCCGTCGCCGCCGGTCGACGATGAGGAAGTGGTCCCGTGAGGTCCCGTCGCGGGCTCGTCCTGTTCTTCTCGCGCCGCCGTGGCCGACCTGTCCAGCGAGGGCGACGACGGGATCTCCGAGCGCACCCGGCGGCTGCTCGATCGACCGGCCGTGCGGAACCTGCTGCGGGGGTACCGGCTGGCGACCCCGACCGGCCAGGCGGTCGCCCGCTCCCCGGGATCCCACCGCTCACCCGCACGCAGCCGCTCAGCGCCCTTGGTCCCGACGGTCCGACGGGCGGCCGGTCGAGACCACCGGACCTTCCTCGAGTTCGGGCGGTCACACGGCCCGCCGTCCGGGGCGGGTCAGCCCAGCGCGGCCCGCAGCACGTCGGCGTGGTCCAGGTACCACTGGCGGGTCTCCTGGGCCCGCGCCATCGTGCCGCTGGTCCAGTAGCGCGAGAAGGCGGCGTGGCCGTTGGCGACGGCGGTGCCGATGACGTCGTAGCACCACTCGTGGTTGGCCAGGACCGCCGAGGCCATCCGGTCCCGGTCGGCGTCGGTCAGCCCGTAGCCGTCGGCGAACAGCCGGAGGCGGTCCAGCGCCCGGCCGCGCCGCGCGTCGCCGATGTGCCGGTCGGGTCGCAGCGGTGCCCACAGGCGGGCGGCGCAGGCGACGTCCCACACGCGGGAGCCCGGGCTGGCCAGGTCGAAGTCGATGAGGGCGACCGCCCGTCCGTCGCGGAAGACGACGTTGTCCAGGTTGACGTCGTTGTGGCTGACCAGCTCGCCGGTGAAGGCGGGCGGTGCTGACGGCGGCCAGTCGTGCGGCGCGGGGTCGAAGGAGGCCGCCGCCCGGTGGTAGTCGCGCAGCAGTCGCGCCACGCTGAGCAGGGCTTCGTCGGTCAGCGCCCACACCGGGTACGGCGGGGTGACGGCAGAGCCGGGGACGTAGGTGAGGACCTCGCGACCCTGCTCGTCGACCCCGAGGAAGCGCGGCGCCCCGGCGAACCCGGCGCCGGCGAGGTGGTCCAGCAGCGCCCGGGTCGCCGGGCTCGTGGGCCGCAGCGGCCGCCGGACGGTGTCGCCGACCCGCACCACCCGTCCCCGGTTGGCGATGCCCCCCTCGAGCATGACCTCGCGCTCGTCGTTCCCGCGCATCGGCCCCCTTCCGTCTCCGTCCGGTCCCTCACCCCTCGAGGACGGCGTGTGCCAGTGCCGTGTGGGTCACGATGCCACCGACCAGGCCGCTGCGGAGGGCGGCGCGGACGGCGCACGCCTTGGCCGTGCCGTAGGGGATGACGACGACCTCGGGGATCTCGCGCATCTGGTCCGCGCTGATCCCGATCATGCGCTCGGACAGCTCGGCGTGGACCGGCTCGCCGTCGGCGGACAGGAAGACGCCGGAGACGTCGGCGCAGACCCCGAGCCGGTGCAGGGCCGCGCGGTCCTCGTCGGACACGACGTCGTACAGCGTGGACTGGCCGGGCGCCCACTGGCCCACCCCGGCGACCGCCTTGGTCACCAGCGGCAGCTGGGCGAAGGCGCTGGCGACCTCGGGCTGCTGCCGCAGCGCCCGCGCGGTCGCCGCGTCGGGGACGGTGAACGGCGCGTAGAAGACGTGCGCCGCGCCGCCCGACGCCCGGGCCACCCCGCGGACGACGTCCACCGAGGTGTCGGGCCCGCCGGGCAGCGACAGGACCCCGGTGAGCTGGACGACCGGCGTCCCGGGCAGCGGGGGCAGCGCCTCGGCCATCGCGCTCACCGCGCGCGCCCAGGCCAGGCCGAGCACGTCGTCGGGGGTGATGACCTCGGCCAGCAGCTGCGCGGCGGCGCGGCCGAGGTGGCCGCGCAGGGACGCGACGTCGTCGTCCGGGGTGTCGACGACGACGGCGTGCTGCAGGCCGTAGCGGTCGCGCAGCCGCACCGACGACTCGACGTCGATCTCGCCCTCGTGCCGGATCTCGATGCGGACCAGCCCGCTCTCCCGCGCGGCGTCGAGGAGGCGAGCGACCTTGAACCGGCTCAGCCCGAACTCGTCGGCGATCTCGACCTTGGAGCGTCCGTCCAGGTAGAAGCGGCGCGCGACGGACGCGCTCAGCACGATCCCGGCAGGTCCGGTGCGGTCGTCGGCCATGGCCTCTCCTGCTCGTCTGAGCACCCCGTTGCTCACTGTGGCACAGCGTCTTGACGGATCGTCCACCCAGGAAGGAGACTCACGCCACACACAAATGAGTGACAGTGTGCTCATCTGAGCGGCCCTGTCATGTCCTCGGCAGATGTGAGAGGACCGTTCCCTTGCGTAGACACGGACGACCCGCCCGCGCCGCCACGGCGGCCGTGCCCCTGACCCTGGTGCTGACGGTGGGACTGAGCGGGTGCGCCGGCTGGGGCGGCGGTCCCGCCGGCGGCGGCCCGGACACGATCAACGTGCTGATGGTCAACAACCCGCAGATGGTGGACCTGCAGCAGCTCACCGCCGAGCACTTCACCGCGGAGACCGGCATCACGGTCAACTACACGGTGCTGCCGGAGAACGACGTCCGGGACAAGATCAGCCAGGAGTTCTCCAGCCAGGCGGGGCAGTACGACGTCGCCACCCTGAGCAACTTCGAGATCCCCATCTACGCCCGCAGCGAGTGGATCGCCCCGCTGGACGAGTACGTCGAGGCCGACACGGAGTTCGACCAGGACGACGTCCTCGGGCCGCTGACGGCGTCGCTGTCCGGCGACGACGGCCGGCTCTACGGCGAGCCGTTCTACGGCGAGTCGTCGTTCCTGATGTACCGCGCCGACGTGCTGGAGGCCGCGGGCATCGAGATGCCGGCGAACCCGACGTGGCAGGAGGTCGCCGACATCGCGGCCGAGGTCGACGGCGTCGAGCCCGGGATGGCCGGGATCTGCCTGCGCGGCCAGCCCGGGTGGGGGCAGGTCTTCGCGCCGCTGACCACGGTGGTCAACACCTTCGGCGGCACCTGGTTCACCGAGGACTGGGAGCCGCAGGTCGACAGCGAGGAGTTCCGGACGGCCGTGCAGTTCTACGTGGACCTGGTCCGCGAGCACGGCGAGGTCGGGGCACCACAGGCCGGCTTCACCGAGTGCCTCAACAACGTGGTCCAGGGCAACGCGGCCATGTGGTACGACGCCACCTCCGCGGCCGGGTCGCTGGAGGCCGAGGACTCCCCGGTCCGGGGGCTGATGGGCTACGCCCCCGCCCCGGTGGTCGAGACCGACAGCTCGGGGTGGCTGTACGCCTGGTCGTGGAGCATCCAGCAGGCCAGTGCCAAGAAGGACGCGGCGTGGGAGTTCATCTCCTGGGCGTCCAGCAGTGAGTACGAGGAGCTCGTCGGCGAGGAGCTCGGCTGGTCGCGGGTCCCGGCCGGCAAGCGGGCCTCGACGTACGAGAACCCCGACTACCTCGCCGAGGCCTCCGCGTTCGCCGAGCCCACGCTGCAGGCCATCCAGACCGCCGACCCCAACGACGCCGGCGTGCAGCCCCGCCCGGCGCCGGGGATCCAGTTCATCGGGATCCCGGAGTTCCCGGACCTGGCCACCCAGGTGTCGCAGGACGTCAGCTCCGCGATCGCCGGCCAGATGACGGTGGACGACGCCCTGCAACGGGGGCAGCAGGTGGCCGAGGACGTCGCCGAGCGCTACCGCGAGCGGGAGTCCGGATGACCGGCCACCGGATCACCCCGATCCGCAGCACCCAGACCTGCGGCACCCGGACCTGCAGCACCCGGACCTGCGCGCCCGCGGGCACCGGACCGGCCCTCGAAGGGGAGGAGCGGCCATGAGCACGACCATCGAGCGCAGGCGCGACGACGTCGGGACACCGCCGCCGCCGCCTCCGAGCGGCGGGGCGCTGCGGCGCACGTCCGACTGGGCCCGGCGGGCACCGCTCCTGCCGGCGCTGATCTTCACGATCGTGGTGACGCAGCTGCCGTTCGTCGTCACGCTGATCGTGTCGTTCATGGACTGGAACGCCTACTACCCCGACGAGCGGGGGTTCACGGGGTTCAGCAACTACGCGAGCGTGCTGACCGACGTCAACATGCGCCAGGCGATCCTCACCACGGTGATCCTCACCGCGGTCGTCGTCCTGGTCAGCCTGCTGCTGGGGATGGGCATCGCGCTGCTCCTGGACCGCCAGTTCCGCGGCCGGGGCGTGGTGCGCACCATGATGATCACGCCGTTCCTGATCGTGCCGGTGGCCGCGGCACTGCTGTGGAAGCACGCGCTGTTCAACCCCGAGTACGGCCTGCTCAACGGGACGCTCACCGCGATCTGGCGGCTGTTCGGTTCGGACAACGCGCCGCAGCCGGACTGGATCTCCACGGCGCCGCTGATCTCGGTGGAGATCGCCCTGATCTGGCAGTGGACGCCGTTCATGATGCTGATCCTGCTGGCCGGGCTGCAGAGCCGGCCGCTGGACGTCATCGAGGCGGCCCGCATCGACGGCGCCAGCAGCTGGCAGATCTTCCGCTACATGACCTTCCCGCACCTGCGCCGCTACCTGGAGCTGGGCGGGCTGCTGGGGTCGATCTACATCGTGCAGAACTTCGACGCCGTCTTCACGATCACCTCGGGCGGCCTGGGCACGGCGAACCTGCCGTACGTGATCTACCAGACCTTCTACCAGGCCCACGACTACGGCCGGGCGTCCGCTGCGGGCGTCGTCGTCGTCATCGGCACGATCCTCATCGCCACACTGGCGCTGCGGACGGTGTCGACGCTGTTCCAGGAGGAGAACGCGCGATGAGCTCGGTCACCAACGTGGCGCCGGTCGCCGCGACCCGCACGCCCGAGGGCGAGCCCCGCCGGCCGCGCAAGCCGCGGTCCGGTGCCCTGCTGGGGCTGGCCGCCTGGCTGATCGGCTTCCTGTTCGTCGTGCCGGTGCTGTGGATGGTGCTGACGTCGTTCCACAGCGAGGAGGACGCGGCGACCAACCCGCCGTCGCTGCTCGCGCCGCTGACCGTCGCCGGCTACCGGGAGTTCTTCGGCGTCGGGACCGGCGCCAACCCGTGGCCCTCGCTGGCCAACTCGCTGACCGCCAGCGTGGTCTCGACGGTCATCGTGCTGCTGCTGGCCATCCCGGCGGCCTACGCGCTGTCGATCAAGCCGGTGCGCAAGTGGACCGACGTGATGTTCTTCTTCCTGTCCACCCGCATGCTGCCGATCGTGGCCGGGCTGCTGCCCATCTACCTGTTCGCCCAGTGGAGCGGCCTGCTGGACAACATCTGGCTGCTGATCGTCCTGTACACGGCGATGAACCTGCCGATCGCGGTCTGGATGATGCGCTCGTTCCTCGCCGAGGTGCCGGTCGAGATCCTCGAGGCGGCCTCGATGGACGGCGCGGGACTGCTGCTGACGCTGCGCTCGGTGGTGGCGCCCATCGTCCTGCCGGGGATCGCGGCGACCTCGCTGATCTGCTTCATCTTCAGCTGGAACGAGCTGCTGCTGGCCCGGACCCTCACCGGCACCGTCGCGCAGACCGCGCCGGTGTACCTGACCGGGTTCGTCACCAGCCAGGGGCTCTTCCTCGCCCAGGTGTGTGCCGCGGCCTTCGTGGTGTCGCTGCCGGTGCTCATCGCCGGCTTCGCCGCCCAGGACAAGCTGGTGCAGGGCCTCTCGCTCGGCGCGGTCAAGTGACCGCGACCGGGACGGTGCCGGGGACGGCGGACCTCCGCCCGGCGTCGACGATGCGGGTCGCGGTGCTGCGCCGCGCCGGCGACGTCGTCGTCGAGGAGCGCCCGGTGCCGCAGCCGGGGCCGGGCGAGGTCGTCGTCCGGGTCTCCTCGGTCGGGGTGTGCGGTTCGGACACCCACTACTACGAGCACGGCCGCATCGGCCGGTTCGTCGTCGAGGAGCCGCTGGTCCTGGGGCACGAGGCCGCGGGCGAGGTGGCTGCCGTCGGCCCGGGGGTGTCCGCGGTGCGCGTCGGCCAGCGGGTCTCGGTCGAGCCCGGCGTCCCCGACCTGACCTGCCCGCAGTGCCTGGCCGGCCGGTACAACCTCTGCCCGGACGTGCGGTTCTTCGCGACCCCGCCGATCGACGGCGCCTTCGCCGAGTACGTCGTCGTGCACGCCGCCTTCGCCCACCCGGTGCCCGACGGCATCAGCGACGACGCCGCGGCGCTGCTCGAACCGCTCTCGGTCGGGATCTGGGCGTGCCGCAAGGGCGGGGTGACCGCCGGCTCCCGGGTGCTCGTCGTCGGCGCCGGCCCGATCGGCCTGGTCAGCGTGCAGGCGGCCCTGGCGTTCGGGGCCACCGAGGTCGTCGTGTCCGACGTCAACCCCGCCCGGCTCGCCCTCGCCCGGGACCTCGGCGCCACCGACGTGGTCGACGCCCGCACGGCGAGCGTCACCGACCTCGACCCCCCGCCCGGCGTGCTGCTCGAGTGCTCGGGCCACCCGGCGGCCATCGCCCAGGGCATCCGCGCGCTCGACCGGGCCGGCCGCGCCGTCCTCGTCGGCATGGGCGGTGACGAGGTGCCGCTCCCGCTGTCGGTCGTGCAGGAGCGCGAGCTGGAGGTGACCGGCACCTTCCGCTACGCCGGCACCTGGCCGACGGCGATCGCGCTGGTCGCCGCCGGCCGCGTCGACCTCGACCGCCTCGTCACCGGCACCTACGGCCTGGACCGGGCCGAGGACGCCCTCACCGCCGGCCGCCGCGACCCCGACTCGGTGAAGGTCGTCGTCCACCCCCGGTCCTGACGTCCGCCTCAGCAACCACCAAGGAGAGACCCATGGCCTCCGTCACCTACGACTCCGCGAGCCGCATCTACCCCGGCTCCGACCGTCCCGCCGTCGACTCGCTGAACCTGGAGATCGCCGACGGTGAGTTCCTCGTCCTGGTCGGGCCCTCCGGCTGCGGCAAGTCCACGAGCCTGCGGATGCTCGCCGGCCTGGAGGACGTCGACCGCGGGGCCATCCGCATCGGCGACCGCGACGTCACGCACCTGAAGTCGAAGGACCGCGACATCGCGATGGTCTTCCAGAGCTACGCGCTCTACCCGCACATGACCGTCGCGGACAACATGGGCTTCGCCCTGAAGATCGCCGGTCGCGACAAGGACGACATCCGCAAGCGGGTGGCCGAGGCCGCGAAGATCCTCGACCTGGAGGAGTTCCTCGACCGCAAGCCCAAGGCCCTCTCCGGCGGCCAGCGCCAGCGGGTGGCCATGGGCCGGGCCATCGTGCGCGACCCGCAGGTCTTCCTCATGGACGAGCCGCTGTCCAACCTCGACGCCAAGCTGCGCGTGCAGACCCGCACCCAGATCGCCGCCCTGCAGCGCCGCCTGGGGACGACGACCGTCTACGTCACCCACGACCAGGTCGAGGCCATGACGATGGGCGACCGGGTGGCGGTGCTGCGGGCCGGGATCCTGGAGCAGTGCGACACCCCCCTGCGGCTCTACCAGGAGCCGGCCAACGTCTTCGTGGCCGGGTTCATCGGCTCGCCGGGGATGAACCTCGCGCAGTTCCGGCTGGAGAACGGGCACGCGGTGCTCGGCAGCGCGCGCATCCCCGTGCCGACGACGGCGCTGAGCGCCCTGTCCGCGGAGGGCGCCGACTCGGTGGTCGCCGGCTTCCGCCCGGAGTCCGTGGACCTGGTGTCGGCGGCCGAGCCCGGCGCCTTCCCGGTCGACGTCGGCGTGGTCGAGGAGCTGGGCTCGGACGCCTTCCTGCACGGGACGCTGCCGGACCTGCCCCAGGGCTCCTCCGGCGCCTTCAACGAGAACGTCATCGCCCGCGTGGACCCCAACCGGCCGCCGGCGAAGGGTGAGCGGGTGCACCTGCGGATCCAGCCCGGCCGCGAGCACCTCTTCTCGCCGTCGACCGGCCGGCGCCTGTCCGTCTGAGACCCCAGGAGACCGCCGTGCCCGCCCTCACCACCGCGACCCTGCCCTCCCTCGCCGGCTCGCTGCCGGTGCCGACGTACGACCGGTCAGGGGTGCGGGCCGGGATCGTGCACCTGGGGGTGGGGGCGTTCCACCGGTCGCACCAGGCGCTCTACGTCGACCGGCTGCTCGAGCAGGGGACGGCGCAGGAGTGGGGTTTCTGCGGCGTCGGGGTGCTGCCGTCGGACCGCCGCATGGCCGAGGTGATGGCGGCCCAGGACTGCCTGTACACCCTCGTCGTCCGGCACCCGGACGGGAGTGCCGAGGCGCGGGTCGTCGGGTCGATCGTGGAGTACCTCCTCGCGCCCGACGACCCCGAGGCGGTGGTCGAGAAGATGGCCTCGGAGACGACGCGGATCGTGTCGCTGACGGTCACCGAGGGCGGCTACAACATCGCCGCGACCACCGGCGAGTTCGACGCGACCGACCCCGACGTGGTGGCCGACCTCCGGCCCGGGGCCGCGCTGCGGACGTCCTTCGGCCTGGTCACCGAGGCGCTGGTCCGCCGGCGCGACCGGGGGCTCCCGCCGTTCACCGTCGTGTCCTGCGACAACATCCAGCACAACGGCGACGTCGCCCGGGGCAGCTTCGCCGCCTTCGCCACGCTGCGCGACCCCTCGCTGGGGGAGTGGGTGCAGCGGGAGGTGGCCTTCCCGAACTCGATGGTCGACCGGATCACCCCCGCGACCACCGACGAGGACCGGGCCGACGTCGCCGCGCGTTTCGGCGTCGAGGACGGCTGGCCGGTGGTGTGCGAGCCGTTCACCCAGTGGGTGCTCGAGGACCGGTTCCCGCTGGGCCGGCCGCCGCTGGAGGAGGCGGGGGTGCAGGTCGTCGCCGACGTCGACCCCTACGAGCGCATGAAGCTGCGGCTGCTCAACGCCGGCCACCAGGCGCTGGCCTACCTCGGCACGCTCGCCGGGTACCGGCTCGTCCACGACGCGGCGCAGGACCCGCTGTTCCAGCGGCTGCTGCTCGGCTACATGGAGGAGGAGGCCACGCCCACCCTCCTGCCGGTGCCCGGCATCGACCTCGACGCCTACCGCCGGCAGCTGCTCGAGCGCTTCGCCAACCCGGCCATCCGCGACACCCTGGCGCGGCTGGCCTTCGACGGCTCCGAGCGGCTGACCAAGTGGCTGCTCCCGGTGGTGCGGGACAACCTGGCCCGCGACGGTGAGGTCCGGCGGTCGGCCGCGGTGGTGGCGGGCTGGGCGCGCTACTCCGAGGGCGTGGACGAGCAGGGCGCACCGATCGAGATCGCCGACCGCCGGCGGGAGCGGCTCACCGCCAACGCGAGGCGGCAGCGGGAGGAGCCGCTGGCGTTCCTGGCCGACCGCGAGGTCTTCGGCGACCTGGTGGACGACGAGCGGTTCACCGGCCCCTACCTGGAGACGCTGGCGTCGCTGCACGAGCGCGGTGCCCGGGCCACCCTGGAGGCGCTGGTCGGCGACCCCGTGCGCTGACGGCCTGTCGTTCCACTGATCGACGGGTCGGTCAGCGGCTCGTGTCGGTCAGGCTGGCGAAGACGACCACGTTGTCCCCGTAGTCGCCGGTGCGCTCGTCGAAGGAGCCACCGCAGGTGATCAGCCGCAGTCCCGCGTGGTCGATGTCCCCGTGGACCGCGGCGGTCGGGAAGTCGTCCTTCGGGTGCTCCTCGACGCGGTCGACGGTGAAGACGGCGGACGTGCCGTCGGCCCGGTCGACGACGACCTCGTCACCGGGGAGGAGCTCGTCGACGCCCGAGAACGCCGCGGGCTCACCGGCCCGGTCGACGTGGGCGGCCAGCACGGAGGGGCCGAGCTCACCCGGGCTCGGTGACCGGTCGAACCAGCCCGCCGGGTAAGCGCCCTGCGGGACCTCCATCGCGCCGTCGCGCTGGAGGCCGAGGTCCATGAGCGAGGACGTCATGTCCAGGGCCGGGATCGAGACGCGGGTCGGCTCGGAGGCCGGCAGGACGAGCGTCCGCGCGGCGTCGGGGACCGGTCGCACCGGCAGGTCGAGGTCGAGGACGCGCGGCCCCGTGTCGTCGCGGGAGGCCGACGACACCGTGACGGGTGCCGCGGAGATGCGGTGGGTGCCGCCGACGTCCTGCTGTGCCGACAGTCCCATCGTCAGGGTGCCGACCACGAGCAGCGCAGCGGCCGCCCCCGCCCAGGCCTCGGAGGCCTCGGAGCGGGGGACGGCCGCTGCGTGCTGCGGCACGGCCGGACGTCAGGCCCGCGCGGTGCTGGCCGGGGCCGGGGTGGTGGCGGTGCCGGACGACGCGGCGGCGTAGTCGAAGCTCTCGCAGGCCTCGTTGTCGTCGTCGAGGTTGTTCGGGTCGCTCGGGTCGGCCGTGAAGGCGGCCTGGGCGGCAGCCCGGCTGGGGAAGTCGTCACAGTCGAGGTCGGCAGCGGAGGCGGGTGCCGGTCAGGACGACGGAGAAGCCGGCCGCGAGGGCGGCGGTGGCAACGACGCTGCGGATGCGCATGATCACTCTTGGTTACGGGTTGGTCACGCGGAACCGTGACGAAACCAGGCAGTCCCATCGGTCACCTCCTGCCCGCGTGTCGCGACGTGTCCGACCGTGATCCCGTGCGCCGGCCACGGGCGGAGGGCACTCCTGGTCGGGACCTCCGACCCGGTCGGGGACCGCCGGGTTCGGGGCAGCCTGGACCGACCCACCCGGACGCCCAGGAGACGCCCCATGAGCGAGTCCCGACCCGCCAGCGACCGCCGCCCGCCCGAGGTCCTCGCCTTCGCGCCGCCCTACGAGCGGGACGGCGCGAGCGTCATCACCGCGACGGCGGCGCGTTCCCACGCCGCCACCCGCGCCGACGGCGCAGGTCCGGAGGGCCGCGGCCTCGACGCGCGGATGTCGGGGAGCCGTCCGATGGGGGCGTTCGTGGTCCGCGACGGGCGGGTGCGCTGGCACCCCGTCGTCGACGTCACGAGGGTCGTCACCACCGCGGAGCTCGTGGTCGGCGCGGTGCTGGTCGCCCGGCACCTCGCGGCCCGGCCCAGCGGGGCCAGGGCGATGGTGACCATGGGCCCCGGCGGCTGGGTCAGCATGAAGGGCGGCGCCATGGCCGTGCGCCCCGCGAACCGGCTGTGGCGGCGCGACCGGGCGCACCCGGCGGCGCCCGTGGCGCGGACCCGCCGTCCCCTGTGGGCGCGCCTGCTCTCCACGACGGCGCTGGAGGCGGTCCTCGGCTGATCCACCGGGCAGGACGGCCCGGTCGTCGGGACCTCCGGCTCTGCCCGGCAGGGGCCCTGCGCCCCCTAGCCTCGGGCCAGCGACCGGGTCAGGAGCCCGGCTCGGGCCGACGGGAGGACAGATGGCCGTGGACGACCGGGACGGCGTCATCCGGGTGTTCCTGCTGGACGACCACGAGATCGTCCGGCGCGGCGTCGCCGACGTCCTCGGGACCGACCCGGGGATCGCCGTCGTCGGGGAGGCGAAGAACGCCGCGGAGGCCGTCGCGCGCATCCCCGCGCTGCGCCCGGACGTCGCGGTCCTCGACGTGCGGCTGCCCGACGGCGACGGGGTCTCCGTCTGCCGCGAGGTCCGCTCCCTCGTGCCCGAGCTCAAGGTGATCATGCTGACGAGCTACAGCGACGACGACGCGCTGTTCGAGGCGATCGTGGCCGGGGCCTCGGGCTACCTGCTCAAGCAGATCCTCGGCCAGGACCTGGTCAGCGGTGTCCGCACGGTCGCCGCCGGCGGGTCGCTGCTCGACCCGCGGGCCACCACGGCGGTGCTGGAGCGCATGCGGCGGGCGGCCGAGCCCGCCGGGCCGCTGGCCGGGCTCAGCGCGCAGGAGCGCACCGTCCTGCAGCTGATCGGGGAGGGGCTGACCAACCGCCAGATCGGCGAGCGCATGTTCCTGGCCGAGAAGACGATCAAGAACTACGTCTCGCACCTGCTGGCGAAGCTGGGCCTGGAGCGCCGCACGCAGGTCGCGGTCCTCGCCACGGAGCTGCGCAGCGGGTCGCCGGCGTCCCGGCCGAACTGAGCGGGGCGGCCGCCCTCAGCGCAGCGGCGCCCACCAGCGCAGCCGCGTGCCGCCGTCGGGCCGCGGCTCGACCAACGCCCCGCCGCCGCGCCGGGCCGCGCGCTCGTGCAGGTTGCGCAGCCCGCTGCGCGCGGCGCGCGGGTCGATGCCCCGGCCGTCGTCCACGACCTCCAGGACCACCTCGTCACCGACGTCCAGGGTCACCGTCACCGACGACGCGCCCGAGTGCCGGGCGGCGTTGCTCACCGCCTCGCGGGTGACCGCCTCGAGGTCGGCGGCCAGCTCTCCGGTGACCAGGCTGTCCAGCGCCCCCGACATGCGCACCGTCGGGCGCAGGGCGCTGCCGGCGGTCTCGGTGACGACGTCGAGCACCCGCCGGCGCAGGCTCGTCCCGCGCGCGGCCTCGCCGGTGGTGTGCAGGTCGAAGATCGTCGTCCGGATGTCGCGCACCGTCTCGTCGAGCTGGCCGACGACCGCCTCGATCCGCCGCCGCGCCTCGCCGTCGGGGATCCGGGGGAGGACGGACTGCAGGCCCAGTCCCGCGGCGAACACCCGCTGGATGACGTGGTCGTGCAGGTCGCGGGCGATGCGGTCGCGGTCCTCGTAGACGTCGACCCGCCGCGCGAGGCGCTGCTGCGCGGCGAGGTCGAGCGCGACGGCCGCCTGGTCGGCGAAGGACCCGATGAGCGAGGCGAGGGCGGCGTCGAAGGGTGCCGCTCCGGCCCGGCGGGCGGCGATGAGCACGAGGTCCTCGGCGTGCGCGCTGCGCAGCGGGACGGCGGTGCACGGCCCCCAGCCGACGTGGGCGTTGGGCCCCTCGTACGACAGCCCGCTCATGTCCAGGGTGACGACCCCGTCGGTCGCGGCGGCCGCCTCGAGGACCGGGCTCTCCGCGGTGGTGAGCCGCCGGCCGGTGAGGTCGTCGAGCCCGTCCCCGACCTGGACCCGCACCGCGTAGGTGTGGTCGGCCGGGTCGGGGACGGCCATGATCCACGTCCCGTCGGCCTCGGCGAGCGCGGCCACCCGCTCGGCGATCAGCCGCAGCGCCTCGTCCGGCGTCGAGGCGTTCAGCAGGCTCGCCCGCACGTCGGAGACCGCGGTCATCCACCGCCGGCGGGTCTCGCCCTCCTCGTAGAGGCGTGCGTTGTCGATGGCGATGCCGGCGGCACCGGCGAGGGCGGTCAGCACCGCCTCGTCCTCCACGGTGAACTCACCCTGCCGCTTCTCGGTCATGTAGAGGTTGCCGAAGACCTCGCCGCGCACCAGCACGGGGACGCCGAGGAAGGTCCGCATCTCCGGGTGCTGCGGCGGGAAGCCCACCGAGGAGGGGTGCCGGCCCAGGTCGGGGATGCGCAGCGGCCGCGGCTCGGTGATCAGCTGGCCCAGGACGCCCTTGCCCTCGGGCAGCGACCCCATGCGGGCGGCGTGCTCGTCGTCGATCCCGACGTGGATGAAGGCGGCCAGCCCGCCGCCGGAGGCGAGGACGCCGAGCGCCCCGTACCGGGCGTCGACCAGGTCGGCGGCGGCCTCCACGATGCGCCGCAGGGTGGTCTCGAGGTCCAGCCCCGTGGACACGGTCAGGAACGCGTCGAGCAGGTGCTGGACGCGGCCCTGGTTGCGGGCGAGGACGGCGAGCCGTTCCTGCACCTCGTCGAGGAGCTCGGTCAGCCGCATCCCGGCCAGCGGGGACACCACGGCCGCGGGAGCTCCGGATGGCGAAGACGGCATGGTGGGACCTCCGTCGTCGAGCCTGGCACGGGCCCCCGGGAGGCGGAACCCCTCCGTTCCTCCGCCGGGCCGGCCGTCGTGACGGGACCTGGGACCCCGGTCGGCGCCGCCCTTGGTCCGTACCGCCCCGGGACGCCGGCCGCCAGTCTCGGGACAGGCCACCGGCGCCCCGGGGGCGACTGCCCCCGGACCCCGCCGGTGGGGTGGGGAGGACGTCGTGTCCGACAACCGTTCGCCGTATCCCGTGCGGGTCGACGCGTCGCTCGACGCCTCGCTCTCCCGCGGGCTGTGGCTGGTCAAGTGGCTGTTGCTGATCCCGCACTACGTCGTGCTGTTCTTCCTGTGGATCGCCTTCACGGTGGTGGGCGTGGTGGCGTTCTTCGCGATCCTGTTCACCGGGCGCTACCCGCGGGCGCTGTTCGACTTCAACGTCGGCGTCCTGCGCTGGTCCTGGCGGGTCCACCACTACGGCTACGGGGCCCTGGGCACCGATCGCTACCCGCCGTTCACCCTCGCCGACGTGCCGGACCACCCGGCGCACCTCGATGTGACCTATCCCGAGCGGCTGTCCCGGGGCCTGATCTTCGTGAAGTGGCTGCTCGCCCTCCCGCACTACCTCGTCCTGGCCCTGTTCGTCGGCGGGGGCGTGTGGTTCGGCGCCGGCTGGGGGTCCGGGGACGACGCCTGGGACGACGGCTGGGCCTTCGGTGGCCTGGTGGCGCTGCTGGTGCTCGTCGCCGGTGTGGTGCTGCTGTTCACCGGCCGCTACCCGAAGCCGCTCTACGACTTCGTGCTCGGCATGGACCGCTGGGCCCTGCGGGTGGCCGCCTACACGGGGCTGATGACCGACCGCTACCCGCCGTTCCGCCTCGACATGGGCGGCACGGACCCCGGCTCGGTCCCGGCCGGCCCGCTGCCGACCGCGCCGGCCGGCGGGGTGGCCGCACGGCCGGTCACCGCTCCCGCCGCGTCGCCGTCGGGCGGCTGGACGGCGGGACGTGTGGTCGCGGTCGTGGTCGGTGCGCTGCTGCTGCTCGCCTCCACCGGTCCGCTGGCCGCCGGCGGCGCGCTGCTGTGGGCCGACCAGGTCGAGCGCGACGACGCCGGCTTCGTGTGGACCCCGGACGCCACCGTGAGCACGGCGGAGTACGCGCTCGTCAGCGAGGGCGTCGTGCTGGAGGGCGAGGGGCTCGACTGGGTCGTCGACGACCTGCTGGGCACCGCCCTGCTCGAGGTGACGCCCGCGGACCCTGATGACGAGCTGTTCGTCGCGGTCGGGCGCACCGCCGAGGTCGACGAGTACCTGAGCGGCGTGGGCCGCGGGGTGCTCGGCTCGCTCGGCTCGCGCGACGACGCGACGGACGACCTGCGGCCGGTTCCCGTCCCCGGCGGCCCACCGGCCGTGCCCCCGGGCGAGACCGACGTCTGGGCGGCGTCGGCGACCGGGAGCGGGACGCAGGTGCTCGACTGGCGTCCCGCCGAGGGGAACTGGACGGTCGTGGTGATGCGGGCCGACGGCAGCGCGGACGTGTCCGCCGACATCCGGGCGGCGGCCACGGTGCCGGGGCTGACCTGGCTGGCCGTGGGCCTGCTGGTCCTCGGGCTCGTCCTCGCCGGTCTCGGGGTCCTGCTGATCGCGAACGCGGTGCGCCGGGCCGGCCAGTACCCGCCGTCCGGTGGTGTCCCGGCCCAGTGGACCCCGCCTCCGCCGGTGGCCGTCCCGGGCGGCGGGCCCGCCCGCAGCTCCCCGCCGGCACACGCCCGCTGAGGACCCGCGGGCCCCTGACCGTGAGCACGCCGGTCAGGGGCCCGCGCGTGCGCCTCGGGCGGTCGGCCGGGCAGGCCCCGTGTCGATCATCGGGTCGTTGCCGTTCCCCGCGGCGTGTCCGCGCGTGTCGGCGGCAACGAGTCGATGGTCAACTGCTGATGACCAGCTCCAGCCCCTCCTCGGTCTCGGCGGCCAGCGCCCGGCCGACGGCGACCGCGTGGGTCATCCGCAGGCTGCCGGCCAGCCACAGCAGGACGTCGTGCAGCCGCAGCCGGGTGATCGGCCTTCCGAGGAGCGTCGCCGCCGCCGACTCCAGCCGGGTGAACGCCCCGGTGTTGGCGCGCAGCTCGCGGGAGACGACGGCCTCGGGCCCGCTGTCGCCCTCGACGACGTGCCCGGAGAGCTGGCGGCGGGTGACACCGTCGAGCAGCGGCACGAGCGACGGGTGCCGGTGGTGCAGCGCGGCGACGACGTGGCGGGCGCCGGGCCGGTCGCCGAGCCCGCGCAGCAGCGCGCCGACGGTGCCGGGCTCGGCGAGCACGGAGAACTCGTCGTCCGGGAGCTCCCAGAAGGCCCGCCCGGCGGCGCGGTCCTCGAGGGCCTGCGCGAGCGGCCGGACGTCGTCCAGCGCGCTGCGGACCTGGCGCCAGCCGGCCGGGTCGAGCCGGCCGTGCAGGCCCTCGGCGAGCAGGACGTCGCGGTCGGTGGGCGCCGGCCCGGTCTCGCGGCGCTGGCCGTCGAAGCGGTCGAACCCGTAGGCGAGCACCTGGAACCACCGGCCCTGCGGCGCGCTGGGGGAGCGGAAGAAGAGCGGACGGCGTCCGCGCGCGTAGCCGAGGACGGCGGCCAGTGCGGTGGGCAGCGGGATCGGGTCGGGCCCGGCGCTGGGGAGGACGAGGGCGGCGTCGTCCCGTCGTCCCCCTGTCACGGCCTCATTGTCTCCGGCGGACGGGCTGCCGCGGGGACCGATGAGTCGTGGCGGGGCGGACGGTCTTCCCTCGTATGACGATCGACCTGGGCCCGGCCGCGGCCGCGGTGACGACGGTGGTGGCCGGGGTGCGCGACGACCAGCTCTCCGCGCCCACCCCGTGCACGGGCACGCCGGTGGCCGGCATCCTCGACCACCTCGCCGGGCTGACGCTGGCCTTCCGGATGGCCGCGGAGAAGACGCCGATGGACGGCGCCCCGCGGGCCTCGGCCGACCACCTGCCGGCCGACTGGCGCACCCGCATCCCCGGGCAACTGGACGCGCTGGCGGCGGCCTGGCGGGAGCCGTCGGCGTGGGAGGGCACGGCGTCGGCCGGGGGAGTGGAGATGCCGGCCGAGGTCTGCGCGCAGGTGGCGCTCGACGAGGTCGTCGTCCACGGCTGGGACGTCGCCGTCGCCACCGGCCAGCCCTACGCCGTCGACGACGCCTCGGCCGAGGCCGCCCTGGGCTTCGTGGCGTCCTTCGGCGACGACCGGCCGCCGGACCTCTTCGGCCCGCGCGTGCCGGTGCCCGACGACGCCCCGGCGCTCGACCGGCTGCTCGGCGCCACCGGCCGCGACCCGTCCTGGCGGCCGCCCGGCTGAGGGCCGAGGCTCGGTCGGAACACCTACGCCGACCCGAGCTCGCCCGTGCTGGTGTCGATGACGTCGAGGCCCGTCGCCCGCCACGCGCGCAGCAACGCCGCGTCGCCGGCCAGTGCGACAGTCGTCGGTCCGGCCAGGCTCAGTGCCGCGGCGTAGTGGAGGGCGTCGAAGCCGCGCAGGGACTGGTCCCGCGCGAGCTGCGCCGCCCGGCGCACCAGGGTGTCGGTGACCTCGACGACGTCGACCTGCGCCCAGATCACGTCGAGGCCGGCGCGCGCGGCCTGGTGTGCAGGAGCGGTCAGGCGTCCGAGCCGCTCGGCGCGTGCGAGGGCGGCCGCGACCTCCACGTACAGGACGCGACTGGCCACGACCGCGTCAGCGGTGGCCCATACCCGGCGGCACGCCGACGCGCCCGGCTCGTCCTCGACGAGCAGCGGGACAGCGGCCGAGGAGTCGAAGTAGGCGATCACCCACGCTCGTCGATCACGAGCTCGCTGACCGAGCCCGTGGCGCGCACCGGCTCGGGCAGGGAGCGCCGGCGCTCTCCGGCAGGCTGGACGACGCCTTCGGCGATCAGCCGTTCCAGCGCGGTGGGTTGCCCCACCGGGACGATCCGCGCGACCGGCCGCCCATGGTCGGTGACCGTGATCGTCCGGCCGGATCGCACGTCGGCCAGGTAGCGGCTGAGGCCGTCACGCAGTTCGCGGACCCCGACCGACCGCATGCGGCCTCCCTTGTGGCTACCTTCAGTGGTGTCAATGTAGCCATCGCGGGCGGCCCCGTCCACGGGCGTCGTGTGGCTGATGGACTGCCCGTGTCCAGCAGGCGGCCGAGTCAGGAGACGGTGCACGGTGCCACCGGCCGCGACCCGTCCTGGCGGCCGCCCGGCTGAGGGCCGAGGCTGGGGGCGTGCGTCCCCTCGACGGGCGGACCGTGCTGATCACCGGTGCCACCGCCGGCCTCGGTCGGGCGCTGGCCCGCGACCTCGCCGGCCGCGGGATGACCGTGCTGGTGCACGGCCGCGACGAGGCGCGCGGGCGGTCGGTGGTGGACGAGCTGGGCTCGCGGGCGCGGCTGTACCTCGCCGACCTGGCCTCGCTGGCGCAGGTGCGGGCGATGGCCGAGGCGGTCCGGGCCGACGTCGACCGCCTCGACGTGCTGGTGAGCAACGCCGGCATCGGCCGGGACGTGCCCGGCGGCCCGGATCCTGTCGACGGTCGACCTGGCCGAGGAGCTCGCCGGGACCGGGGTGACGGTCAACGCGCTGCACCCGGCGACGTTCATGCCGACGAAGATCGTCGCCACGCCGACGTCGACCACCGCGGAGGGTGTCGAGGCGACGGCGCGGCTGGTGGTCGACCCGGCGCTGGCGGGCCTGAGCGGGCGCTACTTCGACGGGCTGCGCGAGACTCGGGCGCACGAGCAGGCCTACGACGCGGCCGCCCGGGCGCGGCTGCGGGCGGTGTCGGAGGAGCTGACCGCAGCCGGGTGACGGCGTCGTCCGCCACCCGGCGCGGCCGTCGTCAGCTCTGGCCGGCCTTCTCCTTCTCGTACCGCTCGGTCATGGTGGCCACCGCCTGCATCTGCTGGGCGGCGTAGTCCTCGCGCTTGCCCATGGCGTGCTCCTTGGCGTCCAGGGTCGACTGCGCGTGGCTGATCTCCCCGCCCTGGAAGTGCGGCATGACGTGCTGGGCGATGAGCTCCCACGAGCGCTTGGTGGCCTGCGGGTCGGCCCACTCGTGGCCGAGCAGCAGCATGGCGCCGAACCCGCCGGACTGGTCCCACAGCCGCTGCACCTGGGCGCGGGCGTCCTCGACGGTGCCGATGGCGCCGACGCCGGCCTCGTTGATGAAGTCGATCATCTCCTTGGCGTCGCCGCCCTCGACCGCCATCTGCGGGAACGCCGCCGTCTTCTGGAAGTAGCGGAACCAGGTCTCGATGCCGAACTGGACGTCGGCGTACGCCTGCTCCCGGGTCTCGGCGATGTGCATCAGACCGACCAGCCGCCAGTCGCGCCGGGAGACGGTCTGGCCGAAGTGCTGCGCGCGCTCCTCGACGACGCTCCAGTGGTGGGCCAGGGCGTCGAAGCCGTCCTTGCTGAGGGTCGCGCCGATCGACAGCAGCCCGATGCCGTGCCGGCCGGCCATGCGCGGCCCGGTGGGGGAGGCGACGGCGGCGACGGCGACCTCGAAGCACGGCTGGGTGTAGGGCCGCAGGTGCAGCCGGGCGTTGACCAGGTTGTGCGTCTTGGTCTGCTCGGTGACCGTCTCGCCGCGCAGCAGCCGCATGATGATGTCGAGGTCGACCTCGAGCAGCTCGCGGGTGTCGGTGGGGTTGAGCCCCAGCATCATCGAGTCGGTGGGCAGCGAGCCGGGGCCGCAGCCGAGCATCGCCCGCCCGCGGGTGAGGTGGTCGAGCAGCACCATGCGCTCGGCCACCCAGAGCGGGTTGTGGTAGGCGATCGAGGTGACGCCGGTGCCCAGCTTGATGTGCCGTGTGCGCTCGGCGGCCGCGGCGATGAAGATCTCCGGCGAGGCGATGATCTCCGTGCCGGCCGAGTGGTGCTCGCCGATCCAGGCCTCGTCGTAGCCGAGCCGGTCGAGGTGCTCGACGAGCTCGAGGTCGCGCTGCAGGGCGAGCGTCGGGTTCTCCCCGGCGGGGTGGAACGGGGCCAGGAAGGTGCCGAAGCGCAGCCGGTCCATGGGTTCTCCTCGGGTTGGCGGTTCCCGGAACGTAATCCAGGTCACACTCCCGTGGCGATGCCCCCGGGCGAGTCAGCCGACGACGAAGGCGGTGGACGACGGGGCGTCGCTGGTGATGCAGGAGCCGATGACGGTGAGCCGGTCGCCGGCCAGCGCCACCCGGCCGAAGGTGGCCTGGCCGTCGCACAGCCGCACGTCGCCGACCTGCTCGCCGCTGGCCAGGTCGAGCGTGATCACGCCGGACTCGACCTCGAAGCCGGCCACGGGCAGGTGGGCCGCCCGCCCGTCGGGGGTGACGGCGAAGTCGGCCGGGACGCGGTCGGTGCCGGGGACGGCGTGCGAGGCCGTCACCTCGCCGTCCGCCACGGTCACGATGCGGAACGGGTCGTCGCCGGAGCCCGCCGTCAGGGTGGCGACGGCGGTGCCGTCGTCGGCGAGCCGGAGGGCGGACGGGATGCTGGCCGGGCGGTCGGGGGCCAGCTCCACCGGGCCGTCCACCGGCTCGAGCTCCTCGTCCCAGGTGGCCAGGACGGCGACGTCGGCCAGGTCGGGGGCGCGGGCGTCGCTCAGCAGCGCGGTCGGCCCGCCGTCCTGCCGGACGGCGAGGGCGTGGACGGTGAGCCCCTCCTCGAGGTCCGTCTCGGCGAGGACGTCCCCGTTGGCGACGTCGACGGCCGCGAGCGTGCCCGGCTCGGTGGCCGCGTACAGGCGGCGGCCGTCAGGGGAGAGGGCGGCCGTGGTGACGGGCCCCTTGAGGTCGAGCTCGGTGACCGTGGGCGCGGACCCGTCGGCCGGGACGGCGGTGAGCCGGTCCGGGCCGGTGATCAACGCGGTGCCGTCGGGGGTGACGAGCAGCTGGGTGCCGACGTCGTCGATGCGCCGGACGTCGCCGATTCCCTCCGCGCTGAGGAGGGCGAGGTAGCCGACGGCCGGGTCGGCGGTGTCGCCGAGCAGCGCGAGCGCGCCGCCGTCGTCGGTGGGTGCGAGGTCGAGGACGTCGACGCCGCCGGGCGCGACGGCGTCGAGGTCGACGGTGCCGAGGGCCTCGGTGAACGGCCGGGGTGGCGCGGGCTCCTCGGACCCGCTGGTGCAGCTCGTGGCCATCAGCGCGACGAGGGCCAGGACGGCGCGGCGGGCGGGCGGCATGGGGGCTCCGGGAGTCGGTGCCCGAGTGTGCGTATGCGCAGACCGGGGCGGCAACCGCGGGGCTCGCTGACGCCGTCGTCCGGCGCCGTGGTCTGATGCCGTGGCGGGCCGGCGGCAGTGCCGAGTCCCCCTGATCCGGAGGTGCGCTCGTGGCTGACGCTGAGGTCCTGCTCGAGGTCGACGGCGGCGTGGCGGTGGTGACGCTCAACGCGCCCGACCGGCGGAACGCGCTGACGCCGCAGATGGCCGAGGAGCTCATCTCGGTGTTCGACGAGGTGGACGCCCAGCCGGAGGTCGGCGCGCTGGTGGTGCGCGCGGCGGGCAGGTCGTTCTGCGCCGGCGGGGACATCGCGACGCTGACCAACGCCGGCAAGGACCCGGCCGCGCCGGACGCCTACGAGGGTATGAGCCGGATCTACGACTCCTTCTACCGGCTGGGGCAGGTGAAGGTGCCGACGATCGCGGCGGTGCGCGGGTCGGCGGTGGGCGCCGGGATGAACATGCTGCTGGCGGCCGACCTGCGGATCGTGGCGTCCGACGCCCGTCTCATCGCCGGCTTCCTCAAGCGGGGGATGCACCCCGGCGGCGGGCACTTCGTCATCCTGTCGCGGCTGATCGGCCGCGAGGCCGCCGCGGCGATGGCGCTGTTCGGCGAGGAGGTCGACGGGACCAAGGCCGTGGAGCTGGGCCTGGCGTGGGAGGCGGTGGACGACGCCGCCGTCGAGGACCGCGCCCTGGAGCTGGCCCGTCGCGTTGCCGCCGACCCCGAGCTCGCGCGGGTGGCCGTGGGCAACTTCCGCAAGGAGGTCGTCAACGGCGCGGTGAGCTGGGAGGTGGCCACCCAGTTCGAGCGCCCCGCGCAGATGTGGTCCATGCGCCGCTCGGCCGGCTGACGTCCGCACGGTGGCGTGACCCGGACGGTGCGCACGACAGCGCCCGGCCCGGCGGAGGCCGGGACGCTCCCGTACCGAGCCGACGTTCACCGCTGGCCGCAGGCGCGGAAGCCGCCGTCCTCCTCCATGACGAGCACCTCCAGGCGGTGCCTCTCGTCGGCCCGGGCGAGCTGCACGTCGACGACGTAGGACTGCGGCGAGGAGCGCCCGTCGGGACGTGCCTCCCCGACGGTGATGGTCAGGCCGTCGTCGAGCGGCCCGACGACGGCGACCGCCGCCTCCTGCGTCCAGATCCAGTCGGCGAGTGCCCCGAAGCGGAGTCGCTCGCTGTGGCACAGCAGCTCCCAGGACGCTTCCCGGTCGTGGCGCTGGTTGGCGGCCAGGAAGGCCTCGGCAACCTCCTCCGGCGAGTCCGGCCACGAGGTGAGGGCGCGGTGCGTGACGATGCCGGTGACCACCGCGACCACCGCGACCACCGCGAGGACCGTCCCGCCGATCAGCAGGAGTCGGCTGCGTCGCCTGCGCGGACCGCGGACGGCAGGTGGCGGGAGGACGACCGCGCCGGGGTCGGCCGGCCAGCCTCAGGGGCCGGCCACCCACGGATGGGCGTCGCGGCCGTCCGGCGACCAGCCCTGCTGCGGCGTCACCGGAGGTGGCCCCCGGCTCGGCGGACCGTCGCCCGACCGACCCGCACGAAGAAGCCCGGCGACTCCACCAGTGGCTCGATCCGGCCGCCGGCGGCGAGGTGCAGGCTCCACGTGCCGTCGAGCGCATCGTCGAGGACCTCGTGGAGGGCGCCCGCCCACTCCGCGTCGTCCTCGGTCTCGACCGGCTCGCCGGGACGGCGGAGCGCCATGGCCAGGTGGACGTCGTCCCCTCCGAGCTGGGGTCGCCACCTCGGGGTGGACGTCGAGGAGGACGGGGACCGATCGCCGGTCGGGCCGGGCGGGGACGTCCTCGACGGGGACCAGGACGGGGGACTGCCGGCCGTCGGCGCCGAGCCAGGTCAGCCAGAGACTGCGGGCTTCGAAGTGCAGAGGCGTCAGCAGGCCGACCCAGCGTCGGGTCAGCGCGAGGGACGAGCGGATCGGGACGTCGGCGAGAGATGGTGTCGTCACGCGGGACACCGTGACAGCGCGCAGAGGCACGACCGGGGTTTTCCACAGGTCGCGGAGGGCGGAGCCCGACCGAGGGGGCGACCGCGGAGCCGCGCGGGTCAGACGGTGACCTCGTCCGGCAGGGCCGCGATGTCCAACCCCGCCCCTCCTGGGCGATGGAGACGCTGGTGTCCGGGAGTCCGCGACTCAGCAGATGGGCCCGAGCTCGTCGGTGTCTCCGGTCGGGGCACGCAGCTCCTCCCGCGGTGCCGGGTCGGCCTGAGTCCTCGTCAGCCGCGCGGCGAGCACCTCCATCGGCGTCCAGCGCGAGCGCTGCTCGTGGATCGGGCCCAGTTCGGCAACGGGCTCGCCGTCCACCGTGATCTGCACGACCCTGCCGACACTCCTGATGGGAGACGCGGCAGGCCGACGGTGCGGTGGTCGGCTCGCGTTCGCCGTCCGGACCGGGCGAGCGACCACAGAGTGGCCGGGCGGGGCCCGGTACGGGTCAGTCCGCGTCGTCCTCGTCCAGCCCGCGCACCGCCGCGAGGAAGGCGCCGGCGGATGCGTCGACGGCGGCCAGGGCGTCGTCCGTGAGCTCCTGCCGGAGGCCGCGCTCGGCGTGCCCGAAGCGGATCAGGTCGCGGAGCAGGTCCGGTGCGCGGTCGAGGTGCGGCGTCCCGGAGGAGAGGAACAGCAGGTCGGGTCCGAGCACGCGGCGGACGTTGCGCCGGCTCCAGAGGAGCGGGTCCCCGATGCCGTTGGCGCTGCCGGCCGCCAGCACCTCGTCGAGCAGCGGACGCAGCTCGACGTCCGACCACGGTGCACCCCCGGCGAGGAAGCGGTCGGCGATCTCGTCGAGCTCGTCCTCCGACAGGTCCTGCAGCACGTCGCCCCGGCCGCCCCCGGGCAGCAGCGACAGCATCCACTCGACGAGCGGGCGCGACTGGGCCCAGGTCTCGGACCCGAGCCGACCGGGACCGAGGTCGAGTTCCTGCAGGGCCGCGGTGATGCGGGCGCGGGCGTCCGCGGGAGCGATGTCGCGCACGCGGACGTCCGGCTCGTCGTCCTCGACCAGCAGCGGGACCACCGAGGCGAGCGGGGACTGCACGACGTACCCGTCGGTCGCGACGGCGCCGAGGTCGTTGTCGATGCGGACGACGGCGGTGAGGGGGTGGCCGCCGGGCACAGTGACACCGACGAGCAGCTCGTCGGCGTCCCGGAACACCGTGCTGATCTCGACCGCCCGGTCGACCGGCGTGGAACGGTCCAGCTCCGCGAGCCAACGGGGGAGCACGTGCCCGCGTTCGGCGATCTCGCGGCGCACCCGTCGCCGGAGGTCGGGATCGGCGGTCAGCGTGGCGATCGCCAGCAGGGCGGCCGACGTCTCGACCCGGTCGACGCCGGAGAGGCTGCGGACCAGGTCGTCCATCGTGCCGGCGGGGTCGTCGGCGCCGGCGGCGACGCCGAGCACGACGCCGATGCTGCCGAGGAGAGAGCCGGGCGTGGGGGAGTCGACCCCGTCGCGCAGGGCGTCCATCAGCTCCGCCTCGGGTGAGGGTCGTCGCGGCCCCGGACGGCGTGGCCTGGCTCGCTTCCTGCTCTTCGGCATCGCCGGCAGACGCTACTGCCGTCCTCCGACGCGACCAGCCGGTCACTTCCCCGGCCGTGTGGACACCGCCGAGGACTGTCGCCCTCCCGCGATCGCGAGTACTCTGAGTAAGCAAGGAGGAACAGTGAGTACTGCGGTCTGGGCGTTCGTCGGCGTGGTGGTCGGCGGGCTGCTCACGGTCGCGGCCCAGGCCACGGCCGAGTCCCTCAAGGCCCGTGCCGCGGTACGGGCGCGGCAGGACCAGCGGGAGCGCGCGTCGCGCGAGTTCCAGCGCGACACCCTGATCGAGCTGCAGGCCGCGATGGCCGACTACCGGGCGGCGCTGGTCCGGGACAGGAGCCAGATCCTGCCCCTGCGCAGCACGGAGACCCAGCTCTCGGCTGCCCGGTCGAGGTACCAGATGCTCGTGCACCGCGTCTCGTCGCCCCCTGCTCGGGAGGCCGCCCTGCAGTGGGAGGTGGCGGCACTGCCCTGGTTCCAGGGCGACGACGCCGGCACCGCCGCGGCGGAGGCCGAGGCGTGGGAGACGGCGATGCGGATCACGGGTGAGGCCGTCCGCGCCACCGACTGAGTGCCGTCAGGCGGTCTGCAGGCGCTCCGCCACGCCGTGGTCCCGGGCCGCCTCGAGGAGGTACTGCCAGAACTCCCGGCTGACGTGCACCGCGCGGAGCGCCGCGGCGCCGCCGTCGACCAGTACGCGGGTGACGAGCTCGTCGGCGAAGGACGGGGTGCCGGCGACCATGCGCCGGAAGTCGACCACGATGACGGCGCCGGCCATGCGGTGACCGAGGCCCTCGACCAGCGCCCGGGCACGCTCACGTCCGCCGCTCAGCTGCGGGACCTCGATCGGGGGAAGGACAGAAGTCACGATCGCGGACCTCCTCACAGGCTCAGTCGCACGTGCGCGAGCGTACCGGGATAGGACGCGGGGAGATCGGTCAGTTCGGGGTCCGGTCGGCCGCGTCGGAAGGTGCCGCTGGCCTGCCCGCTGACCAGCGTCACGCTGCCGCGGTGCTCGCCCGTGATGCCGATGACCCGGCTGATGCCGCGCCCGCGCCCCGGGCGGTCGATGGAGGACACGTGCACCTGCGCCGCGCGCACGATCGCCGTCCGGTCGTCGGGCACGGGGACCGCCTCGGCGAGCCGCTCGCGCAGGCCGATGCCGCTGTCGCCGACGGCGAACGAGATGTCCCCCCGGTTGTCGTAGCGCTGCAGCGCCACGTAGCCGTGCATCCGGGTGCTGTGCTCCAGGACGTTCCGGGCCATCTCGTCGAGCGCCGCGTACAGCGGCTGGATGAGCTCCGGGTGGTCGTCGACGTAGGTCTGCACGAGAGCGGCGGCGACGGTGTCCAGTCCGGCCTCTCCGTCGAACCGGCGCAGCTCGACGAGCCGGTGGCCCAGCCGGCGCTCCCGGACCTGGGGGAGGTCGTGGACCACGTCGAGCACCCCGAGCTCCTCACCGAGCCGCATCCGGGTGAGGTAGTTGGCGACGTCGCCGCCCTCGGGCTTGGTGAAGAGGATCGGACGGTGCAGCAGCGCCGCCCGCTCGGCGACGACGGCGAGGCTGACCAGGCCCGCCGGGTCGATGAACCGGAGCCGGGTCAGGTCGATCCGGACGGGCCCGGTGCCGCACGCGGGACGCAGGTGTCCGCCGATCTCGTCGTACGTCAACACGCCGTTCGTGGTGACCGCGATGTCGACGCAATCGGCCCTGGTCATCTCCGTTACATCATCGACCAGGTTCCCACAGTTGAGTAACGGCCCGGTCCTCGTGCGTGAGGGAAGGTGCGGACGGTCGCGGGGTGGGCGC
The DNA here is from genome assembly GCF_041018925.1 of Geodermatophilus maliterrae. Classification (NCBI taxonomy): domain Bacteria; kingdom Bacillati; phylum Actinomycetota; class Actinomycetes; order Geodermatophilales; family Geodermatophilaceae; genus Geodermatophilus; species Geodermatophilus maliterrae. Next base: position 20,060 of record NZ_JBFNXQ010000023.1, on the reverse strand, counting down.
TCCGCGTCAGGCCCGGGCGTCCGTGTGCCGGGGGTCGTCGTAGCCGGGCAGCCACCGGCGGACCTCGCCGTCGACGGCCACGGTGGCGCCGAGGGAGCAGAGGACGCCGGTCATCCCGACGGCCACGCGCTGGAGCAGCAGGTGGCGCGGCGGGATGGTCAGCCGGCGCTGGGTGCGGGAGGTGGCGCTGAACGGATCGGAGGCGAGCCGGGTCTGCTCCTGGATCCAGGCCCGGCTGAAGCCGTAGGTGGGGCTGCGCAGCGGTTGCAGGTAGCGGTCGAGCAGCGCCATCAGGGCGTCCGGGGTCACGGCGCTCGGCTGCAGGAGTCCCGCGGAGGCGGCGATGCGGTGCAGGGTCACGGCGTCGCCGTCCCGGCCCGCGGCGAGCAGCGGTCCGAGTCGCGGAGGCCAGCCGTCCGGCATGGCCTCGGTGGCCCCGAAGTCGAGGACGCCGAGCCGGCCGTCGGGCAGCAGCCGGAAGTTGCCGGGATGGGGATCGCCGTGCAGCCGGCGGGCGCGCGCGGGGGCGGAGGCGAACAGCCGGACCAGCAGCAGGCCGGCGCGGTCCCGGTCGCCCTGGCTGCCGTCGGCGATCACCCGGGACAGCGGCGTGCCGTCGATCCACCGGGTCACCAGCACGCGGTCGGCGACGGCGAGCACGTCGGGGACGGCGATGTCCGGATCGTCGCGGTAGGCGTCGGCGAACGCTGTCTGGGTGTCGGCCTCGTGGCCGTAGTCGACCTCCTCGACCAGCCGCGCGCGCAGCTCGGCGAGCAGCTGCCGGGCGTCCAGGCCGGGCACGGCGGCCTGCACGACCGGTGCCACTGTCTGCATCACCCCGAGGTCCGCGACGAGCGCCTCGCCGGCGCCCGGGTACTGGATCTTCACCGCCACGGGCGTGCCGTCGGACCAGGTGGCGCGGTGCACCTGCCCCACACTGGCCGCCGCGACCGGCCGGTCGTCGAAGTCGCGGAGCAGCTGCCGCCAGCTCGTCCCGAGAGCCGTGTCGAGCTGCTGGTGCACCATCGCCGCCGGCATGGCGGGTGCCGCCTCCTGCAGCCGGACGAGCGCCTCGCGGTAGGGGCCGGCCAGCTGCTCGGGCAGGGCGGCCTCCATCGCCGACATCGCCTGGCCGACCTTCATGGCCCCGCCCTTGAGCTGCCCGAGGGTGGCGAACAGCTGCTCGGCGGTGCGCTGCTGCACCTGCGCGGCGACCGCTTCCGCGGGGCGGCCGCCGATCCGCTTGCCGATCCCGACGGCGGTGCGACCGGCGTACGCGGCCGGCAGCGCGGCGAGCCGGGCGGTGCGGGCGAGGCGGCTGCGCGTCGGCCGGCCGTTCCCGGACTGGTCCACCGGCGGACGGTAGCGCCGACCAGGTCGGTCAGTGGACGCCGCGCTCCTGTCCGGCCCAGTAGGGCTCGCGCAGTGTCCGCTTGAGCACCTTGCCGGCGGCGGAGAGCGGCAGCGCGTCGACGACGTCCATCGACCTCGGCGTCTTGTACCCGGCGAGCCGGTCGGCGCAGAAGGCCCGCAGCTCCTCGAGGGTGACGGTGGCGCCGGACGCCGGGACGACGACGGCGTGCACGCGCTCGCCCCAGGTCTCGTCGGGGACGCCGATGACCGCGCACGTGGCCACGGCCGGGTGCTGGGCGAGGACGTTCTCCACCTCGACCGAGTACACGTTCTCACCGCCGGAGATGATCATGTCCTTGAGGCGGTCGGTGAGGTACAGGTAGCCGTCGTCGTCCATCCAGCCGGCGTCGCCGGTGTGCATCCAACCGCCGCGCAGCGCCTCGGCGGTCTCCTCCGGACGGTCCCAGTAGCCGAGCATCACGTTGCCGCCGCGGACGACGACCTCGCCGACCTCGCGGCGGGGCAGCTCGACGTCGTCCGGGCCGACGACGCGGACCTCCGCGTGCGGGGCGGCGCGGCCGACGGAGCGCCGGTGCCTGGGGTCCTCGTGGTCCTCGGGGGTGAGCACGGTGGCCGCCGGGGCGAGCTCGGTCATGCCGTAGGCCTGCATGAACCGCGCGTTGGGCAGGGCCTTCATCGCCCGGCCGAGCAGGGCGTCGGACATCGGGGAGGCGCCGTACAGGACCAGGCGGACGCTGGTCAGGTCGAACTCGTCCACCCGCGGGTGGTCCACCACCAGCTGGATCATCGTGGGTACCAGCAGCACGTCGGTGACGCCGTGCGCCTGGACGGCGGTCAGCACGGCGACCGGGTCGAACACCGGGATCATCACCTGCGTGCCGCCGACGACGGTGGCACCGACCCAGTTGGAGAACGCGGCGAGGTGGAACATCGGCGCCGAGTGCAGGCCGACCAGGCCGGGCGGGAAGTGGACGGCGGCCAGCCCGCCCATGGACGACGTCAGCAGGTTGTCGTGGCTGAGCTTGACGCCCTTGGACCGGCCGGTGGTGCCACCGGTGTAGAAGACGCCGGCGAGCTCGCTGCCACCGCGGCGGACGTCCTCGACCGGCTCGGAGTCCGCGATCAGCTGCTCGAAGGCGAGCATGCCGTCGGGAGTCGGGCCGTCACCCGCGTGGACGACGTGCTGCACCCCGCTGTGAGCTGCCCTGATGCCGTCGACGCACCCAGCGAAGACGTCGTCGACGACGAGGACCCGGGCATCGACCTCGGCGAGGGAGTCGGCGATCTCGGGGACGCTCCACCGGATGTTGACCGGGACGAGGACGCCGCCGGCCCAGAGCGTCGCGCCGAGGAACTCGGAGAAGCGGTCGGAGTTCAGCGACAGGATGGCCGCGCGCTCGCCGTCCCGGATGCCGAGCCGTTGGAGCGCGGCCGCCAGGCGGGCGATCCGGTCGACCGACTCGGCGTGCGTCCGGCTGCGACCGGCGCAGACGGTGGCGATCTCGTCCGGCCGCTGCTGGACGTGGCGGTGCAGACCCTGGGTGACGTACACGGCGACCTCCCGATCCGGTGGGTCCGGATCGTGGTTCCGACGGAGCCCGCGTCGCCAGGGGCGGACGGCCCGGGGCCGCCCACCCTCGTGCCGGCGGTCCCCCTCGGCGGGCGACCGGCCGTGCCCCGCACCGTGCGTAGCAGCTGGTTGCTGCGGACGGAGGATCGCCGGATGCCGCCGATCCCGGCGCACGGCCGCCTTGAACGGCACCGGCTCCGCTGGCAGCCTGCCGGTGCTCGCCGCCACCGCTCCGGCCCCGCCGTGGGTTCCGCGGGACACCGGGCCTCGAGCGGTGCCCGAGCCGAACCGGACAGAGGGGAGGCCGACGTGAAGTACGTGCTCCAGTGGACCACCCGGTCCCGAGGGTCGGGCCAGGAGAACCTGGCGACCATGAAGCGCTCGCTCGAGGTGTTCAGCAAGTGGACGCCGAGCGCGACCATGCTCCAGTTCGTCGGCCGGGTCGACGGGCGAGGTGGTTTCGCCGTCGCCGAGACCGACGACCCGACCGCCCTGGCGAAGGACTGCGCGATCTTCAGCCCGTTCCTCGACTTCGAGGTGTACCCGGTCCTGGACATCGAGCAAGGGGCCGCCGTCCTGCAGGACGCGGTGGACTACAACGAGGCCCGGTGATCTCCCGGTGAGGGACGCCGAGGTCCGTCGTATCCGGCACTGCTGACCGGAGCGCAGTCCCGGGTGCCGTGCGGCGCCCGGGACTGCGCCCGTGTCGCGGCCTCAGCGGACGGCGCCGTCCACACGGAGCTGTGTGCCGACACGGTGTCGAACCGGCCGCCGGGAGCCTGCTGCACCACTGCTCCAGTGAACCGGCCGCCGAGCGCCGGCTCGCTCAGCTCCCGGGCCCATCCCTCGGTGCAGATCCGGTGCTGGCGCTGATCACCGCCGCGGCGGGCGTTCCCGACCGGCTGGTGCGTACCGATCGGCTGCCCGACGGCGAACATGCCGTCGCAGGGGGCGTCACCGGAGGGGGACGGCTCTGCGGCCGCGCTGGTCCGCCGACTCACCCGATGACGAAGGCGGTGGTCGAGGGGCCGCCATCGTCGATGCACGAGCCGGCGACGGTGAGGGTGCTGCCGTCGGCGGAGGGCGCGATCGCGCCGAAGGCGCCGGCTCCGCCGCACAGCGCGACGGTCGCGGTGCGCTCGCCGGTGGCCAGGTCGATCGCCGTCAGCTCGGCCGGGTGGTACGAGGCGGACAGCACCACGTAGGCGACGCGACCGGGAGGGTCGACGGCGAGGTCGAGGGCGGTGTCGTCGGTGCCCTCCAGGTCGGCCACGGTCCGCACCCGGCCGTCGACGACGGTGACCAGCCGACCGGCGTCGAGCGCCTCGTTGACGTACATGGCGGCGACGACGGTGCCGTCGGCGGTCACCCGCAGGGCGGTCGGCGTGCCGCTGCCGTCGGGGTCGAGCTCGACCGGGTCGCCGTGCGGGCGGAGGTCGGGGGTGAGGCGGAGGAGGACGACGCCGTCCTGGTCCACCAGCGCGGTCAGGCCGCCGTCCGGTGCCCGGGCGAGGTGGGTGACCGGGCCAGGTGCGGCGGCGGTGGTCCGGACGGCGCCGGTGCCGGCGTCGACGGCGGCCAGCCGGGTGTCGCGGGCGAGGTAGAGGGTGTCGCCGGCGAGGAGGACGGCGGCCGGGGGTCCGCCGAGGGGGAGCGGGAGGACGGCTCCGCCGACCGGGGTCAGCGCGGTGCCGACGATCAACGGCGTGCCGTCATCGGTGATGACGAGCTCGCTGTCCGGCTCGACGGCGGGGATGGCGGTCGTAGCACCGCTCGGTAGGCGGACCAGCCAGCTCTGGTCGGCGCCGGCTGCGCCGACGAGGGCCACGGGTGGGCCGTCGGGGGCGGTCGCGAGGTCGTAGAAGACGACGTCCGTGCCGACGGCGTCGTCGACGTCCACGGTGTCCAGGACGGTGTCGATCCGGGGACCGGCGGTTCTGTCCCCGCCGGTGCAGGCGGTCACGAGCAGGACCGCCAGTGCTGCCGCGGCGGCGCGGGACATGCCGTGTCCCCGGGCTGAGGATCAGGTACGGCCGTGGGCGGGTTGTCGTCGCTCGAGCTCCGCCATCAGCTCGGCGACGACCTCGGCGGCCGGCCGGATGTCGGTCACCGAGCCGACGCCGGCTCCCGCGTACATGGCCATCGCGTCGAGGTGACCCTCGGCGCCGGCCACAGGTGGGAGGCCGGACCCCCGCCCCACGGGGACCCGGGCGCCGCCCATGATCACCGTCCCGACGACGTCGTCGTCCAGCTCGGCGAGCCGCTCCACCGCGTCGCGCAGCACCCGGGCCCGTGGGCTGGTGGCGCAGAGGGGGCAGTCGGCGAAAGCGTCGGTGATGACGGTGCAGTCGCCGACGGCGTCGACGACGGCCCACTTGTACGCCGGGTGGGCGCCGGACTCGCTGGTCGCTAGGAAGCGCGTGCCGATCCGGGCACCGGCCGCGCCGGCCGCCATGACCTCGGCGAAGGCCAGTCCGTCGCTGATACCTCCGGCCGCGAGGACGGGGACCTCGACCGCGTCGAGCACCTCGTGCAGGAGGGGGAGGAGTGGCTCGGAGCCCCGGACGTGCCCGCCGGCTTCGACCCCCTGGACCGTGACGACGTCGCAGCCGGCGTCCACCGCGGCGCACGCCTCCGCGACCGACCCGACCTGCCAGTTGACGAGTGCCCCGGACCGGTGGGCGAGCTCCACCCGCCGCGGCGAGGGCTCGGACCAGAAGAAGTCGACGAGCCGCACCCGCTCGGCGGCGGCTCCGATCACCTGGTCGTCGACGTCCTCGCTGGTGAAGTTGGCGCACAGCACGCCGGAGGTGCGTCGGCGCATCCCGTCCAGGCGCCGGAGCAGGACCTCCGGAGGGAGGCCGAGCGCGTTGACCGTGCCGACGCCGCCAGCCTCGGCGACCGCCACCACCAGGTCCGGCGGGGAGATCGCCCCCATCGGGGCCTGCTGGATGGGAACGGAGCAGCCGACCAGCTCGGTGAAGGGCGTCTCCATGGCCGGCCTCCCTTCGGCGCGGTGGCCGAACGGTCCCGCCGGCCGCGGGCTCCGTCAAGGCGCTCGACGGGACCGGGGCCGGCCAGGGCCGGGAGTGCGGCCACTCGGCAGTCCCGGCGAGGCGGCTGTGCCTCGGGCGGGCCGCTGTCCTCCGAGGTCTCCGGCGGGCCGTGGGGCCCCGGTGTCCGCAGTGCGGTGGCCCTCGCGTGGTCGCGGTCCTTGCACTCGTCCCTGCGCGGCGGGACGCTCGCCGCCGCATGACGGAGGTGGACATGGACCAGCGGGCGCTCGTGGCGGGTGTGTTCGACCGGGCGGCGGAGACCTACGACCGGGTCGGGGTCGAGATGTTCGGCCCGATCGCGGAGCGGCTCGTCGACGAGTTGCGGCTGCGGCCGGGGGAGCGGGTGCTGGACGTCGGGTGCGGCCGGGGCGCCGTCCTCTTCCGGGCCGCGGAGCGGGTGGGGCCCACCGGTGGCGTGGACGGAGTGGACCTCGCTCCGCGGATGGTCGAGGCCGTCCGGGAGGAGGCGCGAGCGGCCGGGCTCGAGGTCGAGGTGTGGGTCGGCGACGCGCAGGACCCGGCTCCGGGATCGGGCCCCTACGACGTCGTCGCGTCGTCCCTGGTGCTGTTCTTCCTGCCCGACCCGGCCGCCGCCCTGCGCTCCTGGCGCGAGCTCCTGGTGGACGGCGGCCGGCTGGGAGTGACGACCTTCGGCGGCTACAGCGACTCCTGGAAGGCCGTCGACGGTCTGCTGGCGTCGTACCTGCCGCCGGGCGTGCGCGATCCCCGCAGCACCGGCGGGGCCGGACCGTTCGGCTCCGACGAGGGCGTCGAGGAGCTGGTGCGCGGCGCCGGGTTCACCGACGTCCGGACGGCGCACCTGACCGTGCCGGTGCGCTTCGCCGACCAGGACCACTGGCACACCTGGTCCTGGTCGGTCGGCCAGCGGGCGATGTGGGAGGCGGTGCCCGAGGCCGAGCGGGAGGACGTGCGTGCCGAGATCTACCGCCGGCTGCAGCGGTGCCGCGACGCCGAGGGCCGGATCGGGTTCGACCAGGACGTCCGGGTCACCCTGGCCCGGCGCGGGGAGCCGTAGTCGCTCAGCCCATCCCCGGCGGGGGCGGCAGCACGCCGGTCCCGACCAGCCACCCCAGCCAGTCACCGAGGTGCCACGCCTCGGACACCCTGTCCCCGGACCAGTGCAGGACGTGGGCGCCGTCGGAGGACGCGTGCCTGCCGGTGGGTTGCGCTCCGGGCAGGAGCGGCGTCTTCCCGGTGAAGGTCCCCTCGGCCGTCCAGCGGTGCACCGAGGTGGTCCCGTCGACGAGGTCCTCGTGCACCTGGACGTGCGCGTCCGGGAAGGCGGCCCGGAAGCCGGCGATGAAGTCCCGCAGCTCGGCCCGGCCCATGTCGGGGAAGGGAGGAGCGTGGTAGACGAGGTCCTCGGTGAAGACCTCGTCCACGGCCGCCAGGTCGCCCTGCTCCCAGGCGGCGGCGATGCGGGTCATCACCTCGTGCGCCCGCTCCTCGGCGACCGGTCCATGGGTGGTCCGGGTCATGGCACGACTCCTCCCTCGGGCGTCCGTGACGGTCCCGATGCTCCTCGGGCCGCGGCGGCGGACCAGGGTCGTCCGGCCCTCGGGTGAGTGCCGACGGCCGGTAGGAGAGGGCCAGTCATGCAATGGCGCTACGACGCGCTCCGTCTACAGGTCTCCCGTTCGCGCGGTCGCCGATCCCCTGTGGCCGGACGCCGGGCTCCCGGTCGTCCTATCAGGTCCGTGATCAGACGCGTCGGCCTCCCGTGAGCGGACGGCAGCGAGGAACCGGTCGGCGTAGCGGTCGACCGCGGCCAGGGCCTCGTCGGTGAGTCCGGCACGCAGACCGCGCTCGGTGTGGCCGTAGCGGATCAGGTCGCGGAGCAACTCGGGCGTGCGGTGGAGGTGCGGGTGTCGACGTCGAGCTGCGCACCGTCCGTGTCGAGCAGCCGGACGACGTGGTGCGGAGCCCACACGAGCGGGTCGCCGACGCCGTTGCCGAGGCCGTTCCCGAGCACGGACTCGAGCAGGAGCGGCAGCCCGGAGCGCGTCCACGGGCGCCCCCACGAGCTGGCGAGGAAGCCCGCGGCGAAGTCGTCGATGTCGACGTCGTCCATCGTGTCCGGCACGGTGGCGTCGCCGCCGTCGGGCAGCTGCGAGAGCATCTAGGCGACGAGTGGGCGGAGCTGCCGCCAGGGCGTGGTCTCACCTCGCAGCAGATCGAGGTCCGGTCCGCGCAGGGCGTCGGCCAGTCGGACGCGCGCATCGGCGAGTGCGATGTCGCGGACCCGCACATCCGGGTCGCCGTCGTCCACGACCTGCTGGACGACGGCGTCGAGGGACTGGCCGGAGACGGCGCCTCCGATCGCGCGGACGCCCATCTCGTTGTCGACGCGGACGACGGCCGTGAGGGCATGGCCGCCGGGCACGGTGACCCCGATGGCGAGTTCATCGATGTCACGGAAGACCGTGCTCAGCTCGACGGCCCGGGGAGCCGGCGTGGACCGGTGGAGCTGCGCGAGCCAACGAGCGAGCGGATGGCCGCCGTCGGCGGCGTCGCGGCGCACTTCCCGCCGCAGGCCGTCATCGCCGGTCAGGGTGGCCATGGCCAGTGCGCCGGCAGAGAACTCCGGCCGGCCCCAGGCGGTCAGGCCCCTGATCACGGTGCGGGTCGCAGCAGGGTCCGATCCGCCCTCGGCGATGGCCAGCAGCATCGATGCCGTGACGAGCAGCGGGCCGGGCGTCGGGGAATCCACAGCCGAGCGCAGCGCGCTCGCCAAGGTAGCTCCCCACTCGGCTCGGTCCTGCTCGCTGAGGTTAGGGGTGGTCGGCGCCCGGTCGTGGTCATGTCGGCGGACGCTAGGACGCATCACCGACGGAACGAGCCGCGTCGTGCTCGTCGCGCCTCCGGGTGTGGACGACGCGCTCGTCGACCGCGTCGGCGATCCGCGCGACGACGTCCTCGGGTGCCTCGTGCTCCCAGAAGCGGAGCACCGTCCAGCCCAGACCTATCAGCTGCTCGGTAGCTGAGGCATCCCGGGCACGGTTGCCGGCGAGCTTGCGCTCCCACCACTCGGTGTTCGCGTGCGGGAGGTGCAGGTGCTCGGGGCAGCCGTGCCAGAAGCAGCCGTCGATGTAGACGGCGATGCGGTTGCGGGGGAACGCGATGTCGATGGTCCGTCGGCGCTGTCCGGGGATCCGGTAGGCGACGCGGTAGCGGTAGCCGGCCGCGTGCAGGAGCCGGCGCACCGCCATCTCCGGTCCGTTGTCCCGTTTGCGCACCCGCCGCATGCGCTCGGCGATCCCTGCGCTGGAGGCACCGGGGTGTGGTCCCGGATCGGTAGCGGCCCAGGGCCGCGTCGTCCGCATGACGACGACCCTGTCGTGAGGGTGCGACAGGTCTCCGCCGTTCAGCCGACCAGGCTATCCAGGAACGCTTGTGTCTCCGGGTCGGTCGAGTGCAGCCGAACGCCGCGCAGCCCGCGCGTCAGCAGCACCCTAAAGACGTTGCGCACCAGCACGTCGAAGTCGGCATCGCTGACCCGCGTGGTGGTGCGGAAGTCGGGGTCGCGGTCGGCGCTCCGGACGGCGACCCAGCGGTCGGTGCCGACAGGACCTCCGGGATCACCCTCCGCGTCGCCAGCGCTCGATGTCGACGGCGTCGAGCACGCCGTCGACGTGCAGGGGCGCGATCGGGACACTCCACGGGTCAGTCCCCGGGCACGACGACGGCGCGGCCGCGGACCGCTCCCTCGTGCAGCCGGCGGTAGGCCTCCGGCGTCTCGTCCAGCGAGTACTTCTCGACCCCGACGTACACCGCCCCGGCCCGGGCGAGGTCGAGCACCTCCAGCAGCTCGGTGCGGGTGCCCCAGTACGGCGCACGCACCGACGCCCCATCGGCGTGGAGAAGAAGCCGGTCGGGAGCAGGCCGCCGCCGATACCGACGATTCGGATCACGCCGTCCAGGGCCACCGATTCCGCGCGATGTCCACGGTCGGCGCGGCGCCGACGAAGTCGAACACCGCCTGCGCACCGACCCCGCCGATCAGCGAGCGGATCGCCTCTACCGCGGACTCGTCCGACCGCAGCACGTGGTGCGCCCCGACCTCCGAGGCCAGTGCGAGTTTCCCCTCACTGATGTCGAGCGCGACGACGGTGGCCCCGGTGACCGCGCGCAGGATCTGGATGCCGACGTGCCCCAGACCACCGGCGCCGATCACCACCGCGGTGCTCCCGGCGGGCAGCGCGTCGAGGCTGGCGGCGATCGCCTGGTACGGCGTCAGCCCGGCGTCGGTGAGCGAGACGCTCTCCACCGGGTCGAGCCCGTCGAGCAGGACCAGGTGCCGGACGTCGTCCACGATCACGTACTCGGCCAGCGCACCCGCGGAGCCCAGCCCGGGAGGCTGGATGCCGAGCGAGGCCGCCCGCGGGCAGTAGTTCTCCGCACCCGCGCGCACGCGTGGCACAGCCCGCAGCCCCAGGGGCCGTAGACGGCGACCGCGTCGCCCACCGCCACACCGGTGACGCCGTCCCCGAGCGCGTCGACGACCCCCGCGCCCTCGTGCCCGAGCGTCAGCGGCAGCCCGTAGGCGTAGTTCTCGGCGGGCAGGTCCATGACGAACCAGTCGGAGTGGCACAGCCCGGCGGCGGTCACCTGCAGCCGGATCTGCCCGGTTCCGGGGTCGGGACCTCCACCACCTCGGGTCCGCCGCCGATGGTCCGGTACTGCACTACGCGCACGGGAGGTCCTCTCGTCGGGAGGCGGGTCCACGTCCACAAGAGATCAGGGACCGCCCGCCGGCGCAGCAGCGGCGACCCTCTCCGGCTGGAGAAGCCCTGCCACCACGAGCCGTTCGGGTTCTCCCGGCGGCATCTCCCAGGCACCGGTATCTGCGAGGCCTGCGACGTCCTCTGTCCCGTAGTGGGTACCGCGGTGCACGCCCGTTGCGCCGAGAGGCGCGGCGCGCGCCGCGGCCACAGGTGGACCGGTGACCTGGGGGAGGCGCGACGTGGTGCGGATCGGTACGTGGAACCTGGAGAACCTGTTCCGGCCCGGGGACGAGGGCGGTCCCCGGGACCCGGCCGTCTACGAGGCCAAGCTGGCAGCCCTGGCCGCGGTGATCACGCGGATCGAGCCCGACGTGCTGGCGGTCCAGGAGGTCGGCAACCCCGCCGCCCTCGCCGACCTGGCCGAACGGGTCGGCGGCGAGTGGCACTGCGCCACCGCCGGGGTGGAGGAGGGCCAGCGACCCATCCGGGTCGGCTACCTCTCCCGGCTGCCGCTGACCGACGTCGCAGAGATCACCGCCTTCCCGGAGAAGCTGGACCCCATCCAGGTCGACGACGCCGGCACCCGCCTGGCGGTGATGGGACGGGCGGCGCTGCGCGCCCGGGTCGCCGTCGACGGGACGCCGATCGATCTGATCACCTGCCACCTGAAGTCCAAGTTGCTGACCTTCTCGCCCGGCCCCGACGGGCGTCCCCGGTTCGACACCCGTGACGAGGGCGAGCGGGCCCGCGCCGCGGTCCACGCGCTGAGCCGGCGCGCCGCCGAGGCCGCCACCGTGCGCGCTGCCGCCACCCGTCTGCTCGACGGCCGGGGCCGGGACCGTCGCCTGGTGGTCCTCGGCGACCTCAACGACGTCCCAGAGGCGGCGACCACCCAGATCCTGCAGGGCCCGCCCGGCTCGGAGATCGGCACCGCCGGCTTCCCCCAGCCGGACCGCGGCGACGGCCAGCGTCTGTGGAACCTGGCCGCCCGCATCCCCGCAGAGCAGCGATTCAGCCGCCGCTACCGCGGCCGCGACGAGCTGATCGACCACATCCTGGTCAGCCACGCCCTGGTGCACCACGTGGCCGACGGCGACGTGCGGACCGACGGAGCCGGCCCCACCCCCTCGATCGACGACGACCCGAGCCCACGGCAGAGCGCGGCAGGCTCGGACCACCGCCCGGTCGTCGCCCGGATCGACGTCTGACTCTCGGCCCGCGGACCTACACCGTTCACACCGGCGAGAGGAGGACAGCATGGCCAGGCAGCCGGACACCACCAGGGTGCACAGAGCGAGCACGGCTCTCGACCAGTGGGGTCGGCAGTGGTGGTCCCGCGCGCGGAAGCGCGTGAGGTTGCCGCAGGGCAATGCCGTCGTGCTGGCCGTGTTGCGGTCGCGCGCGCACCGTCTGCTGAGCGCCTCGGCGATCGAGCTGCGCTACACCGGGCGGCGGAGTGGGCGGCAGTACGTGCTGCCGGTGCAGTACGCCGGCGCCGGTGACCACCTCGTGGTGCGGCCTCAGCACTGGCAGCACTCCACGTGGTGGCGCAACTTCCGGACGCCGCAGCCGGTGACCGTGCGCCTCGCCGGTCGACTGCACGAGGGCACGGCGCGGGTGGTGGATCCCGGCGATCCGCAGTGGCGATCGGCCCGGCAGACCTACGCGACGCGCTGGCCTCGTTCCGGGCGGCGCGGAACCGGACCGCTGGTGGTGATCGACCTGCGGCCGTGACCACGGACGACGCCGGCCTCCCGTGTGGCCACCCGCGTGGTCCCGAGGTACGTGCTGCCCTCGGATCGGAGGAGCCCCGCATGCCGCCTGCCGCCTCTCCGTGCCCACGCGGGCTGAGCTGGCCGGATCCACCCGTGAGGCTGCGCCGGGCGATCACCGACTCCGTCGGCGCGTCCGTCGTCTCCGCCGAGTCGCCGCCGGGCGGCTTCACCCCCGGCGTCGCCGCCCGGCTGCTGCTGGCCGACGGACGGCGGTGTTTCGTGACTGTCGCCTCCGCCGCGTACGGGGACTGGGTGGCGACGGCCTACCGGCACGAGGCCGCGGTCAACGTCCATCTGCCGCCCTCGGTCCCCGCCCCGCGGATGTGGACGCACCTCGACGACGGGGACTGGTTCTGACTGGTCTTCGACGACGTGGCCGGTCGCGCGGTGGAGGGCACCCCGGCCGGTCGCCCGGGCGACGGCGGGGTGATCCGCTCGCACGGCTGAGGCCGTTGACCGTCGCGGGTGAGGCGAGCACAGTCGACGGCACCGGACACCTGCGCCCGACGCGGCGAGAACCTCCCGTTCGGTTGCGCTGCGGGGGACGCGGCCCGGTCATCCCCACTCCTCGAAGTCGGCAGGAGGCGACCAGCGATGGCCAGCATCGAGACGAAGAGCATGGACCACCCCGACGAGTCGCGGACCCCGGACAAGACGAGCATGAGCGTCGTCCACCTGGGCGGCGCCACCGTGGGTCGCTTCACCCTCCAGCCGGGTTGGCGGTGGTCGGACTGCATCAAGCCGGTGGCCGGCACGGACACCTGTCAGGCGGCGCACCTCGGGTACGTCGTCTCCGGCCGGATCCACATCGCCGCGACCGACGGCGCCGAAGCCGACGTCAGTGCGGGTGACGCCTACCGTCTCGAACCGGGCCACGACGCCTGGGTCGTGGGCGACGAACCGTTCGTGGCGTTGGAGTTCGAGAGCAAGACGGCCGACACGTACGCCAAGGGCTGATCGCCGTCGCGGATCCGCGGACGACGGACGCCACGTCGCGGCGCGGTCACAGCCACGCCTCGATCTCGTCCAGTTGCGCGTGGGTGAGCCCGACGGCCCGGTCCGGGGCGACCACGAGCACGTGCGGGTGAGCGGCCAGCCAGTCCCCGGTGTCGGCGGCCTGCTCGGCCAGGTCGTCGTCGATCCACACGATCCGCCGGTCGGGCTCCGACTCGGCCACCTCGCGGGCCAGGGCGAGCTTCCACCATCCCGACGCACCGTCGAGGGACGCGAGGAACCCGGTCGGTGCGGTGTCGGCGCGGGCATGGGTCTTCAACCCGCGCGGCAGCCCCATCGGTGCAGCGAGCAGCCGGTCGGCGTCCGTGGTCCAGGTGGTGAGCCACTGGATCTCCACCCGGCCCGACTCGTGCAGCTCCCGCAGGCGAGCGGTGACGGTCGGGTCCCAGGACAGCACGAAGCCGTTGAACACACCCCGCTCCCAGCCCTCGCGCAGCTCCCGGCGGGCCGCGTTGAGCACGCCATCGACGTCCAGCAGCAGGATCGGACGGTCCCGGGTCGAGCTCATGGTCGGTCCTCCGCCTCTGCCCGGATGCGCGATCGAGCGTGCCCTACCCCGGGCGCCGACGACGGTGAACTCGGCAGCCGCACGCCGTGTCGGCGGACTCGGTCGTCGCTGTGTCACCCAGGCACGCACGAGAGGCCGTCTCGGCGCATCCGCACACGCTGCTACCGGCCGTCCGCCGAGTCCAGCCCCGACCCTGCACGGGTGTCGACGGAGTGCTGGAGCCCGTGTCAGGCAGCCAGCCGATCGCGACCGGTGACGGTGCGGGCTGCGGCGAACAGCCGAGCCGAGGGTCCGCAACTAAACCGCTCCCGAGAACGCCTGGAAGCACCCCCCGTCCCCCTATCCTCGCGCAGGTGCGGCAACCCGATCGCGCGGTCACTGCCTCACGGCGCCGGCGACGCCGATGGGAGGTGGCCATAGCCACCACCGCCGCGGCCCTGGGAGTGAGCAGCCTGGTGGCCCTGGCGACGGCGGACGGCGAGCGTCCGACGAGCGCGGCCTCGACCGCTGCGACGACGACCAGCAGTTCGCCCTCGACGTCGCCGCCGGGTCCACCCCCCGCTGAGGAGTCGGCCGCCGCCGCGCCGGAGACCATCGCAGGCCTGATCGCGGACCTGACGGCGCGACCGGACGCGGCCGGACCGGCCGGCCCACTGCTGCGGGACGGGCTGCGGGGTCTCGTGTCCGAGGACGAGGGCGTGCGCCAGGTGTCGGCCCTGCAGGTGCTGTCGGTCGTGATCAGTGGCGAGGCGCTCGACCCCCGGTACGCCACCGCCACCCGGCTGGCCCTGTTCCGCACGATGACCGGCCGGGCACCGGCGCCCTCGGCGCCGGCCGGACCCCCGTCGTGCCTCGAGGTCCGGCAGGGGACGCCGCCCGCCGTGGTGCAGGGCTACGCGCGTCAGATCGTCGACGAGTTGCCGGCCTGGCAGGCCGACGGGTTCCCGGCCGACGAGACCGCACGCCTGCAGGAACTCATCACACCGGTGGTGGCGGGCCAGGCGACCCTCGACCTCGGTCCGTGCCCGGGCCAGTGACGCCTCCGGGCACGGAGGGACCGCGTCGCACGCGGTCCAGGTCCGCTTGGGATCGCCCAGCCACGTCGGCCCCGGACCAGAGACGGCTCGTCCGTGCGGTCGTCCGTCCCGTCAGCTGGAGGCGGATGGGTCCTCCAGGTCGAAGGCGGCGTGCGGAGCGGCGGTGAGGGAGACCTCCTGCTCCGGCCGCGGTCGGCCGATCTGCCGCCCCGGCACCGACGACGGCACGGTGACGACGTCGTCGCCGCTGACCACGCTCGGATGGTCGAGGCCGTTGTCGGTTCCGACCGGTCCCTCGGTCGAGAACCCGCGGATCCTGCTGGTGACCGGGGCGACGGTGACCCGGGACGAGTGTGGGCGCACCACCTCACGAGTCAGCACGAGCACGGGACGGGTCTCGTCGAGCCGGGCCAGGTGGTCGGGCGCGTCAGTCGAGGTCGTCGAGCGGCGTCCGGGCGGCGTGCTCGGCGAGCGCGTCCAGGTCGTCGGGGCCGGGATCCGCGGCCAGGATGGCCGCGTCCCGGGCTGCGATCCGGCGACGCCGTTCCCGTCGGAGCGCCTGGCTGACCACGGCGGCCCGGGACGACGCGCGGCCGTCGGACACCAGTTGGTCGATGAACTCGACCAGTTCCTCGGGAAGGCGGACGGCGATCCGCGTACCCACCTGGCCAACGGTAGTGGCGTGGGATGCACCGCGGGATCACGTCGCCTTGCCGTCATCGTCGCCGCCGTCGTCCCGGAAGTGGCGGTCACGTCCCTCGCTCCGCAGGGCCGTCGCAGTGCGCGGCCCCGATGTCGTTACAGGGAGCAGCGTGCGGGTCTCGTTGCCACCATCCACGCGTGCCCGTGTCGATGACCATCCCCGACGTGCGGGATGACACGCATGACGAACTCGCCGCTCGAGCCGCCCGGGCGGGTCTGTCGCTGCAGGAGTACGTGCGCGGGCGGCTGATCGAGCTGGCCCGGCGTTCGAACCCCGTGGACCTGTGGGACCGGGTCGAGCACCGGATGAGGGTCACCGGGAGCAGGGTGGAGGCCGAGGAGATCCTCGAGCTCCGCGACACCGACCACCGGTGACG
The DNA here is from genome assembly GCF_041018925.1 of Geodermatophilus maliterrae. Taxonomy (NCBI): domain Bacteria; kingdom Bacillati; phylum Actinomycetota; class Actinomycetes; order Geodermatophilales; family Geodermatophilaceae; genus Geodermatophilus; species Geodermatophilus maliterrae. The sequence continues at coordinate 3,902 of NZ_JBFNXQ010000023.1, read as the reverse complement.
ATCGCCGTCGACTTCCCCACGGGGTCGCTCCAACCGCTCGGCGATCGACGGGTGCGCCAGTCACTCCTGCTCGGCGAGGGCGGCGAGCCGGTCGAGCGAGGCCTGCAGCCGGTCGGCCGTGGTCGCCCGGGCGCGCGGGAGGCGCCCCTCGTCGGTCAGCCGGGACCAGTCGTAGGTGTGGGTGACGCGCGTCCGCGACGGGCCGATCGGCTCGAGCTCCCACCGCCACAGGTGCCCCGGCAGCTCCTGACCCGGCTCGGCGGGCTGCCACGCGATGAGCCGGCCCTCGTCGAACTCGACGACGTGGTTCTCCCGGACGCTGCCCATGGTGAGCGTCGTGCCGAACACCGCGCCGACGGCCCGCACCCGCTGACCGTCGGCGGCCGCGGCCAGGTTGTCGTTGCCGTCCCGCCGTGGTTGCTGGGCCGGATCGGCGATGAGCTCGAAGACGCGCCCGGCGCCGGCCGCGATCTCGCGGCTGGCGCTCACGACGCGCGGGACCTCCTCGTTGCCGCTCATGGCGACATGGAAGCAGTCGCCCTCGCTGTCGGCGACGTCGTGCGCTCCGTCAGCTCCACGGGGCCGTGCCGTCGCGCAGGAGTCCGGCGATCGACGCGACGTCGTCGAGCTGCCCCGAGGCGATCGCCATGACCAGCTCGTAGGCCTCGTCGTTCGACAGGGTCAGCTGCACGCCGTTGAGGCCGTGGAAGGCGATGGTCGCGGCGAGCGAGAGTCGCTCGTTGCCGTCGACCAGCGGGTGGTTGCGGGCGACCGAGTGCAGCAGGGCTGCCGCCTTGTCCTGGATGGACGGGTAGGCGTCCTCCCCGAAGGCCGTCGCCTGCGGTCTGGCCGCCGCGGACTCCAGCAGACCGATGTCGCGCACCTCGAAGGCGCCCAGCGTCCGCCGGGCGACGTGCAGCAGGTCCTCGAGGTCGAGGTGGATCACTGGCCGAGCCGCTCCAGGGCCTCGGCATAGCGGGGGAGCTCCCGGTCGAGGACCCGGTCGAGCAGCTCGCGCTTGCTGTTCCGCTCGATGTAGTCGCGGACCGCCTGCCGGGCGACGTCCTGCATGGACCGGCCCTCGAGCTCGGCCCTGCGGCGCAGGGCCTCGGTCTCGCGCTCGTCGAGGCGCAGTGTCATGGCCATGGCGTCGTATGATACCGGCTCTGATACCGCGAGGGCCTGGACCTGCAGCAGCTGTGTCGCAGGCTGCGTCGCCAGTCGTGCCCCCGCGGCACGGTCGGTCAGGTCAGCCCGGGCAGGTTGACCACGATCGCCTCCTGGCTGCTGCGGGCGATGACGACCACGGCCTCCTCGTCGGTCGGGTTCTCCTCTCGGTGCGGGGTGCGCGGCGGCACGAACACGTAGTCACCTGGCCCCGTGGTCAGCCGCACCTCCTCGCCGTCCTGCGCGAAGACGAACACCGGGTGGCCGCGCAGCACGTGGATGGCGGTCTCGGAATCGCCGTGGTGGTGGTCGCCGGACGACGTCCGCGGCGCGACGTGGGTCTGTCCCATCCACACCCGCTGGGAGCCGACGGTCTTGGCCGAGATCGCCTCCCGCCGCGTCATACCGCTGGTCTGGCCGGTGTCCCCGCTGAGGTCATCGGCCCGGACGTGCCGCAGCGGCTGGTGCCAGCCGTCGGTGTGCTGCTCGGTCATGGCCTCAGCCGACCGCGCGGCCGGGCCGCGGTCAAGCGCGGACGGTTCCGGCCGGGACGAGGCCATCGTGGGGCGGGTGTGACGACGGCGACCCGGGCGGAGGTGCCGACCGGCGCCGCGACTGCCGATGAGTCGGGGGAGCGGCGGAACGATCCTCGACCCCCGTCGCCGTGGGGAGTGCACTGCGCATGGCTGGACGACGACGACTCGGGGACGGCATGGCGGTCCTCGGTGGCGCTCGCCCCGACCTGCTCGCGGCGGCGCCCGGTGCGCGCTCGCGGTTCGTCGCGCTCGGGGGAGTCCTGCTCAGCACCGGCGGCCTCGCCGTCGCCTCGGCGGCGTTCGCGCTGCACATGGCCCTCGGCGTGTGGTGGCCGTTCGCGCTGCTGCTCGGCCTGGGCTGGGGCGCCGTCGTGGTCAACCTCGACCGGATGCTGCTGGTCGGCATGGCGCACGACTCCTCGCTCAAGCGCAACCTCGCCCTTGCCGTGCCGCGCGTGGGCCTGGCGCTGGTGCTCGGCGTCGTCGTCGCCACGCCGCTGACGCTGCAGGTGTTCCACAAGGAGATCGACGCCGAGATCACCGTCATGCAGGCCGAGGCCGCCGACGCCTACCGGCAGTCGCTGGAGGCCGACGCGCGCTTCGCCGGGCTGGCCGAGCTGGAGGAGCGGGTCGCCGCCGAGCAGGACGTCGTCGCCAGCGGTGGCGCCACCGACGTCGCGCTCGCCGCCGTGCAGGCCGAGGTGACGGCGAAGCAGGCCGCCTACGACGCCGCGCTGGCCACCCAGCGCGACCTCGAGGCCCGCGCCCAGTGCGAGCTCGACGGCACCTGCGGCACCGGCGACGCCGGCACCGGCGCCGCCTACGTGCAGGCCCGGGCGGCCGCCGACGCGCAGGCCGCCGTCGTCGCCGGTGCGCGCTCGGAGCTGGACGCCGCCCTGTCGACGGCGGACGACGCCGAGTCGCGCAGCGCCGACCTGGCCGCCGCCGCGCTGGCCACCGACTCCGCCGAGCTGGCGCGGCTGAACGCCGAGCTCGACCGGCTGCAGTCGGCGTTCGACGCCACGAACGAGGGCTCCGGCGGCATCCTGCTGCGGCTCGAGGCGCTCGACCGGCTCAGCGACCGCAACGCCACGCTCGCCATGGCCAAGTTCATGCTGTCGCTGCTGTTCATGTGCGTCGAGATCCTCCCGGTGTTCATGAAGGTGCTGCTCAACTTCGGCCCGCCCACCGCCTACGACCAGCTCGCCGCGATGCGTGACTCCGGCGACCTCGACATCGAGGAGCTGCAGCAGCAGTCGCGGCGCACCGTGGCCGAGGCCAAGGAGGAGCTCCTGGTGATGGCCGAGCAGGAGCGCCTCGACCGGCAGAAGGCCGTCATCCTCGCCCGGCAGCAGGCCGCGGTCGCGGCTCTCGCGACGACCCAGGCTGCGCCCGCGGCGCCCCAGCCGGCTCCCGCCCAGGTGGAGGACGAGCCCGGCCGGCAGCTCTGGGACACCGGCCCGATCCGCCTGGCCCGTACGGCCGCGCGGACGCTGCGGACCTCCCGCCGTCCGTCCGACCGCGTCCCGACGGCGGTCTGACCGGTGGACCAGGACGTTCGCGCCCTTCGGAACTACGTCGCCGAGCACCTCGGTGACGAGCTGATCGAGTGGCCGGGTGGACGACCCGGCGAGGTCGAGGTCGCGCTCGTCGACGCGGTCATGTCCATCCGGGCGCGCTATGGCCGGCCCGAGCGCACGGAGGACGAGGTGGTGCTGAAGCCCACCGGGGTCCACCGTGCGGTGGCCGCCTTTCGCCGACTGCGTGGCGAAGGCCCACTCGACGACCTCCGCGCTCTGGCCGACGTCGATCCTGTCGACCTGACGCGGGCACTGGGCTCCCAGAGGACCGGCGGCATCCTCAAGGCGGAGGCGATCGTCCGGGCAGCCGCCGCGCTCGTCGACGTCGGCGTGACCCGCGCCGATCACGTCGAGCCCGAGGACGAGATCCAGAAGCGGGCGTACACGTCGGTCCGCGGCCTCGGCTGGGTGACGTGGGATTACCTGGGCATGCTGCTCGGCCGCCCCGGGGTCAAGGCCGACCGGTGGGTCATCCAGGCGGTCTGCAACGCCGTCCGTCGTCCGGTGACGGCCGTCGAGGCCCGCGACGTCGTCCTCGCGACGGCGGACGCCATGGCGGAGAGCCCAAGCCGCCTCGAGCACGCGCTGTGGGCGTACGAGCGGACGGCCGCGCAGTCTG